>NZ_DAMBSA010000103.1:0-12474 GCF_032054795.1 Pantoea sp. CTOTU49201 | reverse complement strand
ACCGAATCGCTTTTCCACGTCGAGAGTTCGCCGTCATCGCGATCAAGCTGTTGCTGGATCAGCTGTTGCAACGCCGCTTTACGCTGCGGATCAACGCCGGCGACGCTGACGCGCCACACGGTGCCCATGGTTTTGCCTTCCAGCACCAGCGCGGGTTGGCTGCTGTTTTTTTCGCAACCGCTGAGTCCCAATGCCAACAGGCTAATTAGCAGAATATTCTGAAAACGCATCAATTCCTCATCTGTAACGCATTACTACAGCCAATTACAAAGCATAACTCGCTTGTAAAGCAGTCTAAAGCTGCTTGATGTTCGATAAACGCTGACACAGGATAAGCGGTTCCTGCAACGTTATGCCTACAGGAGCATCAGATGGTTTATATGATTGTCGCAATTACCGCCGGGCTGTTTATTTATGGCAGCTTCAAATGTTGGCAGGCTTACCGCCATCGCCTGATTCAGCACTATCCTGCACGCCGACGTTAAATTTTTGCACCAGAAAATCACCCTTCTGCACCGCTTCAGCGCTGGCGCAGTGTAGCAAAGTCGCTGCAAGGCGCGTGGCGCTGAGAGCGGTGCGCTGGCATGAATGCTGCATTGTTGAAGATGAGTTGAACTTCAGCGAGGTGCAGAATGGAAAATACTAAAACACAAAACAGTAAATGGCAGCACTGGCTTAGCTTCTCCGCCTTTACGCTGGCGGGTGTCGCGATGGAAGGCAGCCTGACCGCCATCACCAACCCGCCGCCGCAACCGGCGCCCAAAGCCAAAAAATGGCGCGGTATCCAATAATCGCTACAACCCCAACTCACTCAGGCCCGGATGATCGTCCGGGCGCGTGCCAGCTGGCCAGTGGAACAGACGCTGGTCTGCGCGGATCGGCAGATCGTTGATGCAGGCGAATCGCTGAATCATCAAACCATCGGCGCCAAAGTGCCAGTTCTCATTGCCATAGCTGCGGAACCAGTTACCGCTGTCATCATGCCATTCATATGCAAAGCGCACCGCCAGCTTATCTTCGTGCCACGCCCATAACTCTTTGATCAGTCGATAATCCAACTCTCTGACCCATTTGCGCTGCAGGAAGGTCACGACTTCTGCACGTCCATTGACGAACTCACTGCGATTGCGCCAGCGCGTGTCTTCGCTGTACACCAGCGAAACACGCTGCGCATCGCAGCTGTTCCAGGCATCTTCCGCCATTCGGACTTTCTGTAACGCGGTTTGTTGATTGAACGGTGGCACCACCATGTTATTTCTCCCGATTATGTAGACAGGTCTGTCTACTTGATTCATCCTGCCGCATGTAGACAATTCTGTCTACATGCACACAAGGAATTTTTTTATGCTTGAACCTCTGATCTTTGATGCCAGCGCATCCGCGCGCGATCGTATCTTGCTGTGCGCGCAGCAGTTGTTTTACCAACAGGGCATTCGCGCCACCGGCGTAGATAAGGTGATTGCAGAAGCGGGCGTGACCAAAGTGACTTTCTATCGTCACTTTCCGGCGAAGAATGCGCTGGTACTGGCGTTTTTACAGCAGCGCCATCAGCGCTGGATGCTGGCGTTTTGCAGTGCGTTGAATCAGCACGCAGCATTGATCGATGCCCTGCCCGCCGCATTACTGAGCTGGTTCAGGGATGACGATTATCGCGGCTGTGCGTTTATCAATACCGCTGCGGAACTGGGCAGCACGTTACCGGAAGCCAGCGAAATTATTCGTCAGCATAAACGTGAGATGGCGCAGGCGATAAGCGACAAGTTGATGCCTGAGCAGCAGGTAAAAACGGCGCAGATGGTGTTGCTGGTTGAGGGCGCGATTGTGCAGGTACAGATTGGCGAGGATGCGGAACAGGTGGTCGAGGTGCTGCGTGCCGCGCTGGATGCGCTGCTGAAAACGGGAGCGTGACCGGCAAGTCACGCTCCATCACCCTTAGAACTGGTAAACCAAGCCCAGCGCTACGACGTCGTCGGTATTGATACCTGCTGCGTCGGTGAAGTTGTTGTCGTCCAGCAGGTTGATCTGGTAATCAACGTAGGTCGACATGTTTTTGTTGAAGTAATAAGTTGCGCCTACATCAATGTATTTCTTCAGGTTCTGGCTGCCGTAACCTTCGATATCAGTCCCGCGAGAAGAGACGAATGCCAGAGATGGACGCAGGCCGAAGTCGAACTGGTACTGTGCCACCAATTCCCAGTTATCTGCTTTGTTAGCGTAACCGTAAGCGCTTCCGTCGCTTGTACCAAAGCGAGTGGCGTTGTACGAACGGCTGTACATCGCGGCCAGGTAAACGTTGTTAGCGTCATACTTCAGCGCACCGCTGTAAGCTTCGGCTTTATCGCCATGGCCCAGAATGCCCGAAGTGGTGCTGTTCTGGTTGTTGGTACGGTCAGACTGGAACATCGCTGCACCAATACCGAAGCCTGAACCCAGATCATAAGTGGTGCTCAGACCGTAGCCGTCACCGTTCTCGCCCAGCACATCACGGCCAGAAGAGGATTCGGTTGGGTTGTCGTTTTTGCCTTGATACTGAACCGCGAAGTTCCAGCCATCGACTAAACCGAAGAAGTTGGTATTACGATAGGTTGCGAGGCCGTTGCTGCGCTGGAAAAGGAAGTTGTCCGCGCCGTAGGTATCGCCACCGAACTCTGGCAGAACGTCAGTCCATGCGCCGAGATCGTACATCACGCCGTAGTTACGGCCGTAATCGAATGAACCTGCATCACCAAATTTCAAACCGGCAAAACCAACACGCGTGAAGCTGTTAGCGGTGCCTTCGCTTTCTGCAGTGTTCAGTGCAGCCTGGTATTCCCACTGGCCGTAACCGGTCAGCTGATCGGTCACCTGAGTTTCACCTTTGAAGCCAAAACGCAGGTAAGACTGGTCACCGTCTGAGCTAGAGTTATCAGAGAAATAATGCAGACCATCCACTTTTCCGTAGAGGTCTAATTTGTTGCCATCTTTGTTGTAAATTTCAGCTGCGCTTGCTGATCCTGCAACCAGCAATGCAGGAATCATCAGGGAGAGAACGCGACGTTTCATTTTATTACCCTCTTTAATGTGCCTTTATTTTTGCCACTGCGAGCTGAACGATTAAAAATTCAGCCGGCAAGCCATTGTTATTTTATGTTGGGCAATAATCTATCACGAAAATGCTACTAAATTTCCAAAACTGTTTCATTCTATTTAATAGTTATTTCAGGATGTAAATATCGGGGAGCTAATAACCAGCACAGATAGATAAAAAATATAGCACTTTTTGCAAACATATAATTTAATCGTTTAAAAACATAAAATTACACGAGTTACATTTCAGCACTGAATGACAAAACTCTTACCTATCCAGAGCATACAATTATCCCCGCTATCATCATTTATTTCATTATTATCTTCATTCACCCCGAATGATTTGATTTACCCTAATTTCCCGCCGGGCTAGATTGCCCGGCATTTTTTTGCCCGAAATTCAGGTATCACCTTATATTGCGTAAAGTTAATTATGCGGGTTAAATTAACCACAATAATCGCCGCGCATTATTTGCCTCTTTCCGCACATTTTGTTCAATTCATAGTCTTAAAATGGCAATGTTAATTTCGGCACGTAACAAAGATCGCTGCAATAATAGCCGGCGCAGATTATCAACGCTCGCGCAGTGATTCCTTCGCTTTATTCAGCGGCTTAAGTAAATAATCCATGACGGTTTTCTGACCGGTTTTAATTTCAACATTGGCCACCATGCCGGGCATGATGGCGAACTTGCGTCCGCTTTTATTAGTCAGCTCGGCTTTTTGCGTGCGCACATAGACGCGATAGTAAAATTCGTCGTGCCGCACGTCGTCCTGCAACGTATCGGGCGAAACGGTTTCGACTTCTCCGCGCAGATCGCCATAGATGGAAGCGTCGTAGGCGGTGATGTTCACCACCGCAGGTAAACCCGGCCGAATGTAGCCGATATCGCGCGGATTGATGCGCGTCTCAATCAGCAGCTGATCCTCCAGCGGCACAATCTCCATCAGCTTGCCACCCGGCTCCAGCACGCCGCCCACGGTGGTGACGCGCACATCTTTCACAATGCCGCGCACCGGCGAAATCAACGTGGTGCGCGTCAGCAGATCCTGTTTGCCCGCCGCCACCTGCAATTGCGCATCCAGCTCACCGTTGTTCTTCACCTGCTCTTCATGAGCGCGCACGTAATAATCGTTGCGCGCTTCATCGATTTTGCCGCGCAGATCGCTCACCTGACGACGCAGGCGAATCACATCCACCTTGCCCGCCGCACCGCGCAGCATCAGCGGTTCCGTCACGTTGAGTTCTGCCTGCACCAGCGCGAGGGATTGCTGCAAATTGCCGATGGTCTCGATAAAGTTCTGCCGCCGTGCCTGATAGAGCTGCGTTTCACGCGCCACCAGCTCGGGATGTTGCAGGATATCGGCACTGAACTTCAGCGGCGTGTCGCTGAGTTCGGCCTGTAAACGTTCAGAGGAAGCCCGCAGCGTGCGCACCCGCGCAATCGCTTCACCAAAATTGGTTTGAAAGCGCGTGGGATCGAGCGTTGCCAGCACCTCGCCGTGCTGCACGATATTGCCTTCGTGCACATTGAGCTGTTTGACGATGCCGCCATCGAGGCTATCAATGATCTGCGCGCGGCTGGAAGGCGTGACTTTGCCGATGCCCACCGTCACTTCATCCAGCACCGCAAAGTACGCCCACAGCAGAAACAGCAGCAGCGCTACCACGCACAGCCAGATGATGGCCGAGGTGCGACGTTCACGCCGCGCCAGATCTTTATCCAGCAACACCACGCTCATGCCGCATCTCCTTTTTTACTGGCGGCATGACGCAGAATCTCGTCGCGCGCGCCATCAGCCACAATACGGCCGTTATCCATCACGATAATGCGATCAACCATGCGTAGCAGCGCGGGACGATGCGTGACCAGCACCAGCGTGCGCCCGGCTACCCATTGCGCCAGCTGACGAATCACCTGCGCTTCCAGCTGTTCATCCATCGCCGCCGTTGGTTCATCCAGCAAAACCACCTGAGGCTGGCGCAGAATCAGCCGACTGAGCAGCACCATTTGCCGCTGGCCGCCGGACAAGCCGCGTCCGCCTTCGTGAATAATGCGATCGAGGCTGGCGGCGTCCTGCTGCACCAGCGCTAACGCGCCGCTGATGCGCAGCGCCTGCAGCATCTCCTGCTCGCTGGCGTGAGGATTGCCGAGCAGCAGGTTCTGGCGCAGCGTACCGAAAAACAGCCGCGCATCCTGCGACAGCCAGCCAAGCTGACGCCGTAGATCGACCGGATCGATGCAGGTGAGATCGACGCCGTCCACCAGCACTTTTCCCTGGCTGGCGCGCGCCTGCCCGGCCAGCATTTTCAGCAGCGTCGATTTACCCGCTCCGACTTTACCGAGGATCGCCACGCGTTCGCCGGGCGTGATCTGCAACTGCGGAATGTTAAGCACGCTATTACCGCTCTCCTCTTCATAGCGGTAATGCACGTTTTGCAGCTGATAGCTGCCGGTCAGCACCGGACAGTGCGCCAGCGTGGCGTGATCGGGTTGGTCGAGCGGCTTCTTCAGCAGCTCATCCAGCCCTTTCATTGCCGATTTAGCATGCTGCCAACGCGAGAACACCATGGTGAGCTGCATCAGCGGCGCGATGGTGCGTGACGAGAGCAAGCTGCACGCCACAAGCGTGCCGGTGGTGATCTGATTATCGAGCACCAGATAGACACCAAACACCAACATCCCGGCATAGGTGAGCTGCTGCACGCTGGCCGACCAACCGGTGAGGCGCGCACCCCACAAACGTTGCTGATTGCTGATGGCCGCGCTGACTTCGTGCGTTTGCTCCCATTGCCGCTGAAAATAGGGTTCCGCTTGCAGCGCTTTGATGTCTTCAACGCCTTCGAGGGTTTCCACCAGCACCGCCTGACGCAGCGCGCTTTCACGTAGCCCTTCCTGCGCCAGCCGCGCCATTGGGATCTGCACCAGCAAGCCGGGAATGACAATCAGCGGAATCGCCAGTAATGGAATCAACACCAGCCAGCCGCCAATCGATGCCATGATCAGCAGAAACAGCAGCACAAACGGCAGGTCGGCGGCGGCATTCACCGTGGTGGAAGTCAGCAGTTCACGTACCTGATCAATTTCACGCAGTTGGGCAATAAAGGAGCCGGTGGAACGCGGACGCGCCTCGTTGCGGATAGTCATCGCCCGCGCGAACAGCAGGGCGGATATTTTCAGGTCGATGCGTTTGCCCATTAGATCAGAAACCTGGGTGCGCATCAGGCGAATCAGATACTCGATCGCCGCCGCCAGCACCACACCGGCAAACAGCACCCACAACGTCGGCTGCGACTGCGCCGGAATCACCCGATCGTAGACCTGCATGGAAAACAAAATGCCCGCCAGCGCCAGCACGTTACCGACCAGCGATGCCAGGCTGATTTCCGCGATGCGCCGCTTCATGCCACGAAAGTTATGCCAGAACCAGTGCGGCTGATACGGCTGCACAAACTCGTCGATGCGCGCATCGCGCGCCCGTGCCGCCACGCCAATCACGCCAACCTGCATGTCGGCCTGCAGTAACAAATCCTGCAGCTGACCTGTGCGCACCACATCGCCACTTTCACTCAGCCAGTAACGCACGCCACCTTTGCTATCCACCTCTTCTATCAACGCCACGCTGCCGTTTTCCAGCAGCAGCAATACCGGCACGATTTCCTGCCGCCAGCGCAATTTGCTATGTGGCACCAGCATGAAATGCAGGCCTAACAGCCCGGCTAAACGTTCTAATTGTTGCGCGGGTGCCAGATGTTGAAACCAGCGCATTTGCTGACGCAGCGTGCTGGCGTCTGCTGGTTTACCGAAGCGTGCCGCCACGCGCAGCATCGCCGCGATGCCGTTGTCGCTGTTGAAGGGTTGTGCAGTCATCCCTGTTGTCCCGTGAGAAATGAGAGTGAGCTGGCAACCGCTAGCCGAGGTCGCTAGCGGTTGATGGGCGGATTAAGCAAGGCTCTGAACCTGATGTTGCTGCAGATGATCGGCGAGGGTGTAGCTGCTATCGCTGGCGTTGTAGTGGTTTTCCGTGGCGCGCGCATCGCTGTGCGGAGCGGGGGCGCTGTCGCCTGACGGCTGATTCAGCGTAACGGTCGGCACCTGATGCGTGGCGACGGTGAACAGGTTCTCGATGATCTGTTTATCGTGATTGCCGTACTCATCCCAGCGCGTGGCCAGCGGCGACACTTCACCATCCGGCAGCGCCTGCAGATCGTCGGCGCTGATGGTCACCATGCCATTGACCGGCGTGTAGTTTTTGCCGTTGAGCGTCAGCTCCTTTACGCCTTCGAGATAGAAACTGAGATCGTGCTGTGCTTCCTGCTGACTCAGCGTGGTATCGCCGCCAATATTGATTTCGTAATAGATGTCTGGCAGTTGGGTGACCACGTTCAGTTCCAGCATTGCGTCAGTGCTGTTGCCAGCGCCAACCTGCGCATATACACGCACTTCGCCCAGTGAAATGAAATTCGCCACTTCAGTGGACGGAATCGTCACCTGCCAGTGACCATCGCTGCCAATCTGTGCGTGATAGACCGCATCACCGCTGCACAGCAACAGTTGCTGGCCCGGCACCATCACCGAGAGGTCGCCGCTAAAGGTGAGATCGTTTAGGCTCTCTTCTTTATTGATCACGTTGTCCGCGGTGACCTTATCGAAGCTGATGTGCGGCAAACTGCTGACGTGGGTAATTAAGGTGACATCCTGCTGATAAGCGGTGGTTTTGCCGTTGGGATCGGTGGCGCTGACTTTCAGGCTATAGACGCCATCCTGTAATGCCTGAAGATCATGTGAGGGAATGGCGGCGGTCCATTCGCCTTTGTCGTTAACGCCGCCGATATATTTTTGACCGGCTAAGATCACCGTAATGTGGCTGTTGGCTGGCATATGCGTGACGCTGCCGTGCACCTCCACGCCATAAATCCCTTCTGCCACGTTAACCGCGTTATCCCCGCTGATCGGATCTACCGTCAGCGTGGGCTTGATGGTTTTATCTACGTAAACCCCAAAGCCCACCTGCGTATCGGTGCTGTTACCGGCTTTGTCGGTGATGGTTAGCGTCAGCGAATAGGCGCCGTCGGCTAGTCCGTTGAGCACCGAAGGCGGCATCGAGGCATTCCAGTAACCCCATTTATTCACCGTGCTGTGCCAGCTTTCACCGTTAAAGCTCAGCGTCACGGTGGCACCGGGTTCGGATTCGGCGCGGCCGCGCAGGTGAATGTTCCTGCCGGATTCCCACGCGGCGATCACACCATCCATCGCAATGGGTTCATACGGACGTAGCGACGCGGGCGGCGTGGTATCCACGCTGCGCGTTTGCAGAGTTGAAGCGTCGTCTGCCACCGGATAAAGGCTGACCGCGGATTGCAGAATCGCCGCTAATTTTTGTTCTGATTGTCGTGAAGACATAGGTAACCTCGTTACAGGGAATGTATTGCAGCGGCCATTAAGCTTATTAATGATTTAAGCGTACCGGTGCGCCATACAGGCCGTTAATAAACGGTCCGCTTCGCCTGATGAAAACGGGTTACCTGCAGGTAACAAGGATTAAAATAAGACACAGCAAAACTCTCCCAATCGGGAGAAATAATCTCGATCTCGCTATATTCCGCATCGGGAGCCGATGGGATGACTAACATATCGGTTTTAGGTGGCCGCTGCCTATTGGCGAAAATCCGGAAATGCGTGCTTTGCGACAGCGCCAAAAAATTGACGTGTAAGCCGCGTGTGGCGCGGAATCTTTCATCAGTATACTGCATCATTCAGCATATAAAATTTTACTTAAGTCACTCCAGTTATGGTTGGCACATGCCAGGAAAGTTCTGGAAAAGCGCAGCGACGCGTGAAAAATCGGTAATATGCCTGTTTCTGGCGTTTAATCGCTGCCATCCGAATTGTCTGATGCGCGGTGTGACGCCCGCTTTGATGCTAAACTTCGTCGCTTCAATCGCTACTGAAAAATACTCTTTATGACAGCACTGGACGCCGCGCCGCACAATAAATTGCATCACCGTGTCAATCTTGGGACACGCATCGTTTTCCTCATCGCCGGATTGGGCATGTCCGCATGGGCACCGCTGGTGCCGTTCGCCAGCCAGCGTCTGGCGTTGAGCGGCGCGTCATTGGGCGGTTTGTTGCTGTGTTTAGGCATTGGATCGCTGGCGGCGATGCCGATTACCGGCGGTTTAATCGCGCGTTTCGGTGGTCGTCGGGTGATGTTGTGCTCCACGCTGGTGGTGCTGGCGGTGTTACCGCTGCTGGCAACTCTCGATGTGATGTGGCTGATGGCCGCCACCTTGATGGTGTTTGGTGCCGGACTCGGCATGCTGGATGTGGCGATGAACGTGCAGGCGGTGGAAGTGGAAAAAGCCGCGCGCAAGCCGATGATGTCCGGTTTCCACGGTTTCTTTAGCCTCGGCGGCATTATCGGTGCCGGTTCCGTCAGCCTGCTGCTCGGCAGCGGCCTGACGCCGCTGCAAGCGGTTGGCGCGGTGATGATGCTGATTGTGTTGCTGCTGGTATGGAGCCTGCCAACACTGATGACCGAACGCCTGCATCAGCCCGATCAGCCGTGGCTGGTGATCCCACGCGGCTGGGTGGCTTTCCTCGGTTTGCTCTGCTTTATTCTGTTTCTTGCCGAAGGCGCGGTGCTGGATTGGGGCGCGCTGTTGCTGCTGCAAAGCCCGGATATGAGCCCGGCACACGCCGGTTTGGGTTATGCGGTGTTCTCGGTGGCGATGACCATTGGTCGTCTGACCGGCGATAAAGTGATTCAACGCTTTGGCCGTTATCCGGTGATGTTGACCGGTGCGCTAGCCGCTGCAGCGGGCATGACGCTGGCGGTGTTGTTACCCTGGCCGCAAATTGCGCTGCTGGCTTTCCTGCTGGTGGGTTTTGGCCTCGCCAATACGGTGCCGATGTTGTTCAATGCTGCCGGGAATCAACACGATATGCCGTCGAATCTGGCGATTTCGGCCATGACAACGTTAGGCTATGCAGGTATTCTTTCAGGTCCGGCTTTAATCGGATTAATTTCCCAGTGGATCAGCCTGAGTGGTGCATTTTTGCTTATCGCTCTGCTACTGCTGGCCGTCGCTGCCAGTGCCCGACGGGTTGCGCGCTAATTCCATGATCCTGAGACACTATGCTGCCTTATAAATTTCCGCTGACATCCGGCAATGTAACGCGCTTTTTCGTGGTGTTTAACCTGGTGCTTTTTCTGGCGCTGGGCGCGATGGTGCACAACAGCGTTAATGCCTGGATTACAGAGAAGCGCTATGCGATGACCGATTTGGCGCGCGCGATGCAGAAACGCATCGATGCGTCGCGCTTCGCTACGTGGCAGATCTATGAAAACCTGGCCACCAGCGCCGCCGGATCGTCGCCGAACAGTAATCTTCAGGAAACCCGCCTGCGCCCGGATGTCTATTATCTGGAAAAAACCCGCCGCAAAACCGAAGCGCTGATTTTTGGTTCGCACGATAGCAGCACGCTGGATATGACCATGCGCATGTCCAACTATCTCGATACGCTGTGGGGCGCGGAAAATCCGACCTGGTCGATGTACTTCCTTAATGGTCAGGATAACAGCCTGATTATGATCTCCACGCTGCCGCTGAAAGACATGGCGACGCGTTATAAAGAGAGCGCGATTAATACGCTGGTTGATAGCCGCCGCGCCGAAATGTTGCAGCAGGCTAATGCGCTGGATGAGCGTGAAAGCTTCTCGCCGCTGCGTCATTTCGCCTGGCAGAACGATCACTACTTTACGCTGCGTACCACCTTCAATCAGCCGGGCCATTTAGCCACCGTCGTCGCATTTGATTTGCCGGTTAACGATCTGATCCCGCGCAATATGCCGCTGGAGAATTTCCAGCTGCGTCAGGACGCCACGCAAACTTCCACCACCGCCACCACCAGCGACGATACCAGCAGTGAAAGCACCCACGTGGCGCTGGTGAATCCGAATCTGGAGATCGCCGCATCGCTGCCAAGTACGTCGCTGCAGCTGGTGTATCGCGTGCCGCTCACCAGTCTGGCGCTGGATACGCTGCATAACCTGATGTGGCCGCTGCTGATCAACCTCGTGCTGTTTTTACTGTCGATTGCCGGCATCACGCTGCTGCGTCAGCAGTCGCTGCGCCCGAACGAAAACCAGAGCGCCGAGCTGGATTCGCTGCGCATGCTGAATGAAGAGATCGTGGCCAGCTTGCCGGTTGGTTTGCTGGTGTATGACTTCGCCACCAACCGCACGCTGCTCAGCAATAAAATTGCTGAACACCTGTTGCCGCACCTGAATTTGCAGAAAATCATCAATATGTCGGATCAGCATCAGGGTGTATTGCAGGCGACCATCAATAACGAAGTGTATGAGATTCGCCACGCGCGCAGCGTGCTGTCGCCGCATACCCAGCTGTTTATGATGCGCGATCAGGACCGCGAATTGCTGGTGAATAAGAAACTACAGAAGGCGCAACAGGTGCTGGATCGCAATCACCAGATGCGTCAGCAGTTGATGCACAATCTCGGTCATGCGCTTAATCGTCCGCTGCAAAGCATGGTTAAGCAGTTGGTACAACTCAGCCAGCGCGACGATGATGAAAGCGTGCTCGATCTGCTCGACGAGAGCCAGGGCTTGGCGCGTCTGGTCGATGACATCGTGCTGCTCAATCGTCTTGAAGCGCATGACTGGTCACCGGATGCCAGCGTGTTCAACCTGCAGGATATGCTGGATGAAATCGCGCTGGAAAGCCTGCCGCTGCTGCGCCGTAAAGGACTGGCTTTAGTGGTGAACAACCATTTAGCCAATGACGAGATGCGCTTTGGCGATCGTCGTGCATTACGTAAAGTGCTGACCACGTTGATGCACTATTCGCTGACTACCACGCGCTGGGGCAAGATTTCGCTGGAGATTAAAACCACTGAAGACAAGCCCAATCAGGTCTTGCTGCAGCTGGTGGATACCGGCTCTGGCTTAAGCGTCGATGAACTGGCGAATGTCGATTTCCCCTATCTTGGTGAAACCACGCAGGATCGTTTTGGCCAGGCGTCCGGCATGGCATTTTTCCTCTGTAAGCAGCTGTGCAAACAGATGGGCGGCCAGCTGGAGATCATCGCTAAACCTGATATCGGCACACGCTACAACATTCAGCTGCCGCTGGCGTTAGAGCAGCAAGGCGAGCAGGAAGAGAAACTGCTGGAAGGCGTGACCGCGTTGGTGGATATCGCCGTCGAAGATGTACACAAGATCGTTTGCCGCCACCTCGAAAACTGGGGAGCGAAATGCCTGACGTCGGATGAACGTTTAACCGGTCAGGATCATGATGTGCTGGTGACCGACGATCCCGCCCGCCTGAACGGTTGGGCGCTGTTACTGGCCGGTGACGAAATGGGTCACCACGCATTGAACGAT
>NZ_DAMBSA010000102.1:0-12528 GCF_032054795.1 Pantoea sp. CTOTU49201 | reverse complement strand
GGCGCTATCCTGAATGGTTTCCCGGTGGTTGGCCGTGAATATGCGGGTTCAGCGATGAGCTGGTTAGCGCCGTTCCCGCTGTTCTGCGGCGTTGGTCTGGTGATTGCTTATGCGCTGCTGGGTTGTACCTGGCTGATCATGAAAACCGAACACGACCTGCACCGTAAGATGTCTGCGCTGGCGACGCCGCTGACGCTGACGCTGCTGCTGGTGGTGGGCATTATCAGCATCTGGACGCCGCTGACGCATGCGGACATCGCGCAGCGCTGGTTCTCGCGTCCAAACCTGTTCTGGTTCCTGCCGGTTCCGGTGCTGGTGGTGCTGTGTTCGTGGGGGATTGTGCGCGCCATCAAACGTGAAGCGCATTACTCGCCGTTCATCCTGACATTGGCGCTGATTTTCCTGGGCTTCTCGGGCCTTGGCATCAGCATCTGGCCGAACATCATTCCACCGTCAATCACCATCTGGCAGGCGGCGTCTCCGGCGAGCAGCCAGGCGTTTATGCTGGTGGGCGGCTTGCTGATTATTCCGGTCATTCTGGGTTACACCTTCTGGAGTTACTACGTGTTCCGCGGAAAAATCAAAGCCGACGAAGGATACCATTGATATGAAAACCGAGGTCAGCAACATGAAAACTCACTCTGAAACTAAGATTCCGTGGTGGAAGCAGTTGATGTGGCTGGTGGTCATTTACGGCGCAAGCGTGCTGGCACTCGGTGTGGTGGCATCACTGTTTCGTATGATGATGACGGCAGCGGGCATGCGTTCGCATTGAGTTCCGGCATTAACAGAACTCGCTGATATCACCGTAGGGTCGCCATTCATGGCGACCTTTTTTATTCCCATCCTCAAAAAAACGTTAGTAACCTAAGCAATTAATGCTTTTCCCGCTTCGGTACGTTTACTCTTCCTTACGTTAGTAATACGTTTTTGTTATATTTATGTGACGAATAACGCAAATTCATGACGTTAACCACCTCATTCGACCATCAAAATCATGCTCAGCCTGAATGTAAAAAAACAGTACATCAACGATCTGGTGGACTGGATAGAAGCGAACCTGACCGACGAGCTCAACATCGATCTGATTACCCTGAAATCCGGTTACTCCAAATGGCACATGCAGCGCATGTTCAAAGAGATGACCGGGCAAACGCTGGCGTCCTACACGCGCAAACGTCGTCTGACTATGGCGGCGATGGCGCTGCGTTTGACCAGCATGCCGCTGATCGACATTGCGGTGCGCTTTGGCTTTGATAATCAGCAGAATTTTACCCGCGTGTTTAAAAGTCACTTCTCGATGACGCCGGGTGCCTATCGCCGCATTCCAGAGATGCTGATGAAGGATTTCCACAGCCGCATCTCAACGCAGCGCGAGTGGGTCAATGCGCGTCTGGCGCAGAAGCCGGAAATTCAGCTGTGTGGTGAAGTGATTGAGTGGGAATGCCGCTTCGGTGAATACATCGATCACCACAATCATGTGGTGGCGCAGCACACACGTGATTTCATCGCTTTTGCGGGTCAGCACGTGAACCGCGGCTGGCTGGGCTTTCAGTTCAGTCCGGGCGTACATTCTGCCGATCAGCAGCACATCAGCCTGTTCCAGGCGCTGGAAAGTCAGTACGCCGATGTGCTGCCGCGCAACGTGCAGAACTGGACCGGAGAAAGTGGTTTGTATGCGGAGATCGACTGGCACGGCGCGCCGGAAGAGATCAACGCGTTCACCGCGGAGATTTACTACAACCACTTGCCAGCGCTGGGCGTGGCACGCCGTGCGGGCAAAGATTTGCTCAAGCTGGATCTGAAATACAGCACGCCCGATCTGCTGCAAGGCACCTTCTATATTCCGGTGGCGGATAAGTAATGCATAATTCGTGCGGTAAACCGTGACAAACCGCACGATTTTATAAACTCAAGGCGGTAATCGGCGTAAAATTCTTCATCGAAACCTGATTGGCCGCGTAAATCACCAGCCGCCACACATCAGGCTGGATAATCACCTGCATTTCTGGTCCATTCCGGGCCGCTATAGTGAACAGACAAAAAATTATGCGACTTCTACCGTTGTTCCTCATGACAGTGCTTGTAGCGTTTTCTTCGCTGGCAAGTGCACAGATGGCTGAGCCTTTTTCACCGCCGGGCGGACTGCATCCGCATCAACCGCATTGCGCGCAGCATGAAATTCTCGGCGACAATGTGCTGCCGAAACATAGCCAGGATGATGGCAGTTTCGTTACCTGCGGCAATCATCAGGCTTAATCTCGTCCCGTCACAAAATACCCATCTGCTGCATCCTTTATAAAGGTCGTCATAAATGACGCCCCTACATTCGCACATGCCTTCCGTAGGGTCGCCATTCATGGCGACCTTTGCGATGGCGCGTACCATTCTGGCGACCAAACACCCAGATAGCATTTTTCGGCATTGCATCGAAGATATATCATAACTATTCTCTCCCCATCAGATGAGAATGACTTTCACTATCTTTTAGGGAGACACCACTTGCACACTACCCCTTCCGAACGCGCGCCACGCCGCGTGCGCAATGAACTGCGTTTCCGCCATATCACCGTGGTCAGCAAGACACTGATTGCCGGAGAATTCTGGCGCATTGTTTTCAACGGCAGCGATCTGGCCGGCTTCAACTCGCCATCGTTTGACGATCACATCAAAGTGTTTTTCCCGGAACATGCTGGTGCCGAACTGGCGCTGCCGCAAATCACCGATGAAGGCATCGTTTGGCCGAATGGCGTGCGTCCTGCCGCGCGTGATTACACGCCGCTGGAATTTAACGGCGTCGATTCTCTGACCATCGATTTCTACATCCACGATGGCGGCGTTGCCAGCAGCTGGGCAAACCAAGCCAAAGTGGGCGATCAAATTGCGATGGGCGGCCCGCGCGGTTCGTTGGTGATACCAACGGATTATGCCTGCCAGATTTACGTCTGCGATGAGACCGGTTTGCCGGCCTTTAAACGTCGTTACAGCGAAATCCAGGCGCAGGAAATTCACCTACTGACCTATGCCGATGTAGCCACCGGCCGCGATTATCTCGGTGATTTGCCGAATGTGCAGGTGAGCTGGTTGGGAAGCGGCAGCATGCAGGCCGATAACCTGGCACCGATAACGGCGCAGCTGGATCAGATTGCGCTGCCCGCGACTGAATACTTCATCTGGCTGACCGGCGAGGGCGAAGCGGTGAAATTGCTGAGCGATTACTTCACCCAGGGACGCGGTGCAAATACCGATTTCGTGCGCGCCGTAGCCTATTGGCATCAGAAATAACGGTAATGCCGCGCGCGCTGCCGCCTGTGTTGAATTTTGCCAGGTGGCAGACTACTATCAACCTCCCTTAATTAGCGCTCAGGAAGGCAATGAAACAGCAGCGGGATTTTCCATGGCAGTCCGATCACGCACAGCGTACCGTCTGTGCAGGCGCACGTAAGAAGCGTCGGGAGCGGATGCTGGATGCCAGCGATATCCGCCTGTTAATGCTGCACTTTCTGGCCAACAGTTCTGCGCACGGTTATGAGCTAATTAAATCGGTTGAAGAGCTCTCCAAAGGGGAATACTCCCCGAGTCCCGGCATTATTTATCCCAACCTGACGCTGCTCGAAGAGATGGATGCCATTCGCGTGGTCGATGCGCAGGCATCGCGTAAAGCCTATGCGCTGAATGAGAGCGGCGTGGCGCTGCTGGCGGAGAATCGTGACAATGTGGATGCGATTATCGAGCGCTTAACTTCGCTGGCGATTCTGGTGAATAACCGCAGCATTCCGCAGGTTGAGCAGGCGATTCACCTGATCAAACACACCTTGAATCATCGTCTGGCGCAGGAAGATATTTCGGAGGAGGCGCTGGAGATAGTAATTAGCGCGCTGCACGAAGCGGCGGAAAAAATCGCCAAAAGTTAGCAGGACGAACGTAGGGTCGCCATTCATGGCGACCGTCCAGAAAACCGCACCAACCAAAATCAACTCTTCTTCTTATCCACATGCCCCAACGCGCGGTCCGGCCAGCAGACATCGCGCACGCGCTGCTTCAGCGCGGCCGCATCCGGGAATCCACCTTCCTGCTTACGCTCCCAAATCACCTGACCATCAATGGTGATCTCAAATACGCCGCCGGTTCCCGGTTTTAGCGTTACCGCGCTTAAATCCTCGGCAAACGTATGCAGTAGCTCCTGCGCCATCCAGGCGGAACGCAGTAGCCAGTTACATTGTGTGCAGTAATGAATGGTAATCGCTGGTTTTTGTGACATAACCTTTCTCTTTTAGATATATAAGTTAACAAAATGTGCGGTCCAAGATACATCTTAGCTTACTGCTAGTTGATAATGATTACCACTTGCATTACATTCCTGTCGACATCATTTATTACATAAAATAAGTCCATATTTTTTTACGGTCTTTTAACTAAAGCCCGTACTTTCAGGCAGCAAGCAAGTGAGCGAATACTAACAATTAACCAGGTATTTCGCGCATGTCTTCACTCTTTCAGGGAACGGCCCAGCAACGTCTTTTCAAAGTTGCCATCTTATCTTCAGCCATACATGCCGCTTGCAGCTTTGCCGCCAGCGACACCACCAGCAATGAACCGGTTCTCACCGTCACCGCGCCAAAACAGCAGGCCGGTAATAAAACCACCATCACGGCACAAGAGCTGCAAAAACGCGGCGCGAATGATTTCGGTTCGATCATGCGTTATGAGCCGCTGATCAGTGCCACCGGTTCGAGCGGCGGATCCTCGGCCGGCAAAAGCGGTTTCGACCGCGCGGGCTATACCGGCTACAACATTCGTGGTCTGGAGAGTAACCGCGTCGGCATGGATATCGACGGCATTCCGATTCCCGATGCCACCGGACGTCCTTACGTCAGCCGCACCGGCAACAACACCTTTGGTATTGGCCGCGATTACATCGATCCCTACATGTTCGGCAGCGTTGATATCGAGAAGGGCGCCACGGCGGTGGATCAGCCGAATACCTCGATTGGCGGTAACGTCTCGTTCCATAACAAAAGCGCCGACGATTACCTTAGCAGCGACAAAAATACTTACTTCGGTTATCAGAGCGGTTACGACTCTTCGAATCGTAGCTGGCACAACGGCATCACCGCCGCCGCCGGCGATGATGAGTTACGCGGCCTGTTTGTTTACAGCCGTCGCGACGGTCAGGAAACCGAGAACAACAGCGGCGTGATCGATGCTTATCCGGCCAACTGGCACTCGGACGCCTTTATGACGTCCGGAATCTGGCAGCCGAACGATCAGCACAAGCTGAGCGCTACTTTCGATTACTATCACAAAACCAATCACAGCCATTACGACACCTGGGACACCAGCGGCAACACCGTTTGGGGCACCGCGCAGCAACAGAGTGATACGCGCCGCTGGGGCATCAATCTGGCGGATGAGTGGACGCCGTACAACGACTTTATCGATACGCTGACCACGCGCCTTTACTGGCAGCAAACGCAGGCGCACGACAATACCTATTTGCCAACCAGCGCCAGCCAGTACGGTTTTGTTTACTCTGATTTCAACGTCGATACCTACGGTTTCGACACGCGCGGCACCAAAACGCTCGGTCGTCATGAGCTGAGTGCCGGTGTTAACGCGCGTCTGGATAACAGCGAGCGTCCGTTCCGTCAGGAGCCAACGCCGAGCACCTTTAGCGCCATCACGCAGCCACAATCTGATAGCCGCACCTTCGCGGTGGCGGGTTACCTGCAAGATAAGATAAATTTCGATGTTGATAGTCACAACTTCGCGGTCATTCCCGGCGTGCGCGTGATGTATCAAAGCACCAAACCTAAGGATCTGGGCGATCTGACTAACGGCAGCACAGTGCTGACCGAAGAGCAGGTTGATGCGCTGTACGGCAAAACCAACTCCGATACGCAGGTGCTGCCATCGCTGACCTTCCAGTACGACATAACGCCAGCGCTGACCACCTATCTGCAATATAAACGCGGCGTGCAGTTCCCAACCACCAGCCGGCTGTATGGCTCATGGAACCTTGGCTCCAGCTATGCGGGGAGCGCGCAGTATGCGTTGATTGGTAACACCGATCTGAAAACCGAAACCAGCAACAACTTCGAGTGGGGCCTGAAAGGGCAGGCGACTGAAGGCGTAACGGTCAATACTTCGGTGTTCTACAACCAGTACAAAAACTTCATCGCTTACACCCGCTATCGTCGCTCGGCCAATCCGGAGATGTTCGTCAACGTCCCGAGCAACATCTACACCAGCTATCAGGCTGAAAACCGCGATAAGGCCTACATTTATGGTGCTGAGATATCCACCAAAGTGAATTACGGCACCTGGTTCCCGCAAGTGGATGGCCTGAGCAGCACCTTTGCGCTGGGCTATAACGAAGGTAAATCGAAGTCCAGCTACGCCGGTGACAAGTACATCGATCTCGATAGCGTCGCGCCGCTGAAAGCGATTGTTGGTCTGGCGTGGGATGACAAAGCACGCGGCTACGGCGCAGCGTTGACCGCTACCTTCGTGAAAGGCAAACAGGCGACGGCGACCAACCGCGAAAGCTACACCAACACCGGCACGGCTATCACTGATTCCACCTCGGAATATATGCGCGTACCGGGTTACGGCATGGTGGATGCGACGGCTTACTGGCAGGCGACGAAAAACGTCAAGCTGAGCGGCGGCATCTACAACATTACCGATCGCAAATACTGGGATTACACCAGCAGCCGCACGCTGACCAGCAGCAATGCCCAGGAACGCAACGACATCAACCTGGCCGTGATGCCAGGCCGCACCTTCCAGTTGGGTGTGAACGTCGATTTCTAATCCCTTTTCGCCCTGCGGCAGCGCAGGGCATTTTCATGGAGCAAGGCAATGAATCCACGTTACGATCACTATCTGGCGCTGAAAGGCGAGCATCCGAAAAAGTACGCGCGCGATCTCGCGGCATTGATGGGCATTGGCGAAGCGCAGCTGTGTGAGGCGCGGGTTGGCCATGATGCAAAGGCGTTAAAAGCCGATTTCCCTGCGCTGCTGGCGGCACTGGCGGCGGTAGGTGAAACCAAAAGCATCACCCGCAATGAATATGCGGTCCATGAGCAGGTGGGCAAATATGAAAACCTGCACCTCGGCGAACACGCCGGACTGATTCTTAACCCGCGTGCGCTCGATCAGCGCCTGTTCCCGAGTCAGTGGCACAGCGCATTCTTCCTGCGCGAGCAGAGCGCTCACGGTGAACGTCAAAGCATCCAGATTTTTGATCGCCACGCTGATGCGGTGCTAAAAATCTACACCACCGACAACACTGATATGGCCGCGTGGGATGCACTGATTGCGGAGTTCGTGCAAGAGAATGCGGCGGCGTTAGATCCGCAACCCGCCAGCGCGCCGCAATACAGCAGTGCGATTGATGCCAGCAAAGTGGAAGCCGAATGGCGCGCCATCACCGATGTGCATCAGTTCTTTGGCCTGTTGAAGCGGCACAACATCTCGCGCCCGCAGGCGTTCCGCGCAGTGGCGGACGATTTGGCGCGTCAGGTGAGCAACGACTCGCTGGCGCAGTTGCTGGACCTGGCGCAGCAGGATGGCAACGAAATCATGATTTTCATCGGCAACCGTGGCTGCACGCAGATCTTCACCGGCGCGATAGAGAAGCTGATGCCGATGGATAACTGGATCAACATCTTCAATCCCACTTTCACGCTGCATTTGATGGCGGATCACATCAGCGAAAGCTGGGTGACGCGCAAACCGAGCGGCGACGGCTTCGTCACCAGTCTGGAACTGTTTGCCGCCGACGGCACGCAGATCGCGCAGCTGTACGGTCAGCGCAGCGAAGGCACGCCGGAGCAGGCGCGCTGGCGCGAGCAGGTAATGTCGCTGGAGGCGTTAGCATGAAAAAACTTCTGTTGCTGCTGACGGCGCTGGCGCTGCCCGCTGTAGCGGCCGAGCGGGTGATCTCGATTGGCGGTGACGTCACGCAAATCATCTACGCATTGGATGCGCAGCAGGATCTGGTGGCGCGCGACAGCACCAGCCAGCATCCGGCGCAGGCCAACAAGCTGCCGGATGTCGGTTATATGCGTCAGCTGAATGCCGAAGGAATTCTGGCGCTGAAGCCGACGCTGGTGCTGAGCAGCGAGCTGGCAAAACCGTCGCTGGTGTTGCAGCAGGTGGAGCAGGCGGGCGTGAAGGTGGTGGATGTCACCGGCAAAAACAGCCTTGACGCCATCCCGGAAAAAATCGCCACCATCGGCAAGGCGCTGCATCGTGAAGGTGAAGCCAACGCGCTGATCGAAAAGGTCAACAAACAGCGCGCGCAGATCCCGCAGCAATCTCTGCCAGTTAAAGTGCTGTTTATCATGGCGCACGGCGGCATGCGCACCCAGGCGGCGGGCGCGCAAACCGGCGCGGACGGTGCAATTCGCAGCGCTGGTCTGATCAACGCGATGGCGGCGGTGCCGCACTATCAGCAGTTGTCGCAGGAAGGCGTGGTCGCAGCCGCACCGGATTTGATCGTGGTGGGTGAAGATGGCCTGCGTACGCTGGGCGGCGAAGAGAAAGTGTGGGCGCTGCCCGGTTTGGCACTGACGCCAGCCGGTCAGCATCGCGCTTTGCTGGTGGTGGATGAGATGGCGCTGCTGAGCTTTGGTCTTGATACGCCGGGTGCGATTGTGAAGTTGCGCCGTGCCGCTGAAGCGGCTTCCCCGTCATACTTCAAGCCGCAGGCGCGTTAGCTGCGTGTTCTCACCCCAGTCACTTACTTGTGTAAGCTCCTGGGGATTCGAACACTTGCTGCCTTCCTGCACCTTGAATTATTTAGGGGAAAAATATGGCGACTACATCCGTGATGCGCTGGCTCGGTTTGATGACCATCTGCATGCTGATAGTGATGCTGATGGCGGCCAACTTCGGCGCGATGCCGCTTTCAATGCGCACCTTGCTGCGTGTGCCGCTGAGCGATATGGCGTGGCAAATCTGGATCAACATCCGTCTGCCGCGCGTGCTGCTGGCGGTGCTGCTCGGCATGGCGCTGGCGGTATCCGGCGCGGTGATGCAGGGATTGTTTCGCAATCCGCTGGCCGATCCCGGTTTGCTTGGCATCAGCAGCGGAGCGGGGTTGGCGGTGGCGATATCGATTGTCATCCCGCTCGGCTTGCCGCCGTTGCTGGCGCTGTGGCTGCCAACCCTCGCTGCCTTTATGGGCAGTTTGGTGGTGACGCTGCTGATCTTCAGTTTTAGCCGTCTGGCGCTAGGCAATCTCTCGCGCTTGCTGTTGGTCGGCATCGCCATCAATGCCTTGTGCGGTGCGGCAGTTGGCGTGCTGTCGTGGCTGAGTAACGATCAACAGCTACGTCAGCTGGCGCTGTGGGGCATGGGCAGTTTGAGCGCGGCGCAGTGGCCGAGTTTACTGGTGTGCGCGGTGCTGATGCTGCCGGCATTGATAGCGATTCAGCTGCGCGCGCGTCGTCTCAATTTGCTGCAACTCGGCGAAGAAGATGCGCATTACATGGGCATCGACGTTAAGCGCACGCAGCGTCAGCTGCTGGTGCTGAGCGCGTTGCTGGTGGGCACCGCCGTGGCGGTGAGCGGCATTATCGGCTTTGTCGGTTTAGTGGTGCCGCACCTGATGCGCTTCTGTCTCGGCAGCGATCATCGCTGGATGCTGCCGGGATCGGCGCTGGCGGGCGCGATTTTGCTGCTGCTGGCCGATACGCTGGCGCGCACGGTGGTGGTGCCGGCGGAAATGCCGGTTGGCTTATTAACCAGCCTGCTGGGCGGTCCATGGTTTCTCTGGCTGATTCTGCGTGAGCCCAAGGGGGATGAATGAGTGACTGCATGCAGGCGCGCGGCCTGCGTTTTAGCCACGGCTCACGCGCCTTGATCGACGACGTTTCCCTGACTTTACAGCCTGGCGAAATGATCGCGCTGATCGGCCCCAACGGCGCGGGGAAATCCACGCTGCTGCGTTTGCTCACCGGGTTTCTCACGCCAGAAGCGGGTGAATGTTGGCTCGGCGATCGACCGCTAAACAGCTGGCCGCGCGAACCGTTGGCGCAGCGCCGTGCAGTGATGCGTCAGCAAAATAGCGTGAGTTTTCCGCTGCCCGCCGCCGATGTGGTGGCGATGGGGCGTGCGCCCTGGCCGGGCAGTCAATCCAAAGCGGTAATCGAAGAGGTGATGCAGATTACCGGCAGCCTCGAGCTGGCAAAGCGTGATTATCGATCGCTTTCCGGTGGTGAACAGCAGCGCGTGCAGCTGGCGCGCGTGCTGGCGCAGTTGTGGCATGACGATGGCCCGCGCGGCTGGCTGTTTCTCGATGAACCCACTTCCGCGCTGGATCTGTTCTGGCAGCAGCACAGTTTGCGCTTGCTGCATCGCCTGACGCGCAACGGGCGTTTCAGCGTCTGTACTGTGCTGCACGATCTGAATCTCGCGTCGCTGTGGTCGGATCGCGTGCTGTTGCTGCATCAGGGCAAGCTGGTGGCAGAAGGCGCACCGCATGAAGTAATGACTGAACACACGCTGACGCGTTGGTATCAGGCGGAACTGGATGTGGTGATGCAGGATGAGAAGGGCAGGCCGCAGATTCAGCTGCGCGCCTGATGTTTCGTAGGGTGGGCATTTATGCCCACCAGACCGTGATTGATGTGTATAAGGTCGCCATGAATGGCGACCCTACGTGCAGGGTTTTGTAGGGTGGGTATTTATGCACGTAGGGTTTTCGTAGGGTGGGCATTTATGCCCACCAGGCCGCGATTGATGCGTACAAGGTCGCCATGAATGGCGACCCTACGAATAAATTAGCGGCAATCGATAATCAAACGTCCGCGTACTTTACCCGCCAGCAACTGCTCAGCACCTTCGCGCGCTTCGCTCAGCGGAATCACCTTGGTTAACTGCTGCAACAGGTCGCCATCAACTATTTCCGCCAGTCGCTGCCACGCCTGCTGACGCAGCGGTTTGGCGCACATCACGCTATCCACGCCCGCCAGCACCACGCCGCGCAGAATGAACGGCGCGACACTGGTCGGCAGATCCAAACCTTGTGCCATGCCGCACGCCGCTACCACGCCATCATGCTTGATGCCCGCTAACACATTGGCCAGCGTGTGACTGCCGACGCTATCAATCGCCGCTGCCCAGCGCTCTTTCGCCAGCGGTTTGCCCGGCTCGCTCAGCTCTGCGCGATCGATAATCGACGAGGCGCCAAGCGTGTTGATCAGGTAATCGCTATCGCTGGCGCGACCGCTGGAAGCAATAACCTCATAGCCGAGACGCGCCAGTAAGCTGACGCTGAAACTGCCAACGCCGCCGCTCGCGCCGGTCACCAAAACCGGGCCGTGCTGCGGCGTGATGCCCTGTTTTTCCAGCGCCAGCACGCACAGCATGGCGGTTAAACCAGCGGTGCCAATCGCCATGGTTTGTAGCGGGCTCAGTGCGGCCGGCACTTTCACCAGCCAGTCGCCCGAGACGCTGGCTTTCTGCGCCAGCCCGCCCCAGTATTTTTCGCCTACGCCCCAGCCGGTGAGCAGCGCCACATCGTCCTGCTGCCATTCGGCATGGCGGCTGCTGATCACCCGGCCAACAAAGTCGATGCCCGGCACCATCGGGAATTGCCGCACAATCGGGCCTTTGTTGCAGATGGCGAGTGCGTCTTTGTAGTTGAGCGTGGAGTAGCTCACTTCGAGGGTGACATCCTGATCGGGCAGTTGTTTTTCTGACAGATCTTTCAGGGATGTGCGGTATCCCTGTTCATCATTTTCAATGACCAATGCCTTGAACATGCAGCCTCCGGCTGGTTGAGGAAAGTGGGGTAATAGTACTCCTTTTTTTGCCTTACCCAACCCTTACCCGCCGCGGGTTGTTCCCGCAAAAAAAAGATGACATGATTGCGCCCCAGTTAGTGATCAACTCCCAGATTTACTTCGCCGAGGAAACCTCCTCATTGCTGTGCCATCGGCACCCACTCATCCTCTCTCAGGGATTTGTGTTATGAACCCATTGAAAATTGCTGCCAGCGTTGCTGTAGCGCCAACCCTTAGTCTGAACACTGCGCGCGACGTGGTGACGCTGGACAATACCGACTTTACCGATGTCGCGGCGGTCGTGATCACCTTGTCGGACACGCGCAGTGGCGTGCTGACGCTGTTGCGCAAAATCGGCTTTAATCTGCCGGTGTTTGTCGCCAATGCATTCGATGAAGAAGTGCTGAAACTGCCGGGCGTTACCGGTGAAATCAACGGCGCGCCAGAAGAGTGGGGCGCGCTGGAAGACGCCGCGCAGGCCTATGAAGCCGAGCTGCTGCCACCGTTCTTCGACACGCTCACGCGCTACGTCGATATGCAGAACAGCACCTTTGCCTGTCCGGGGCATCAGGGCGGCGCCTTCTTTCGCAAACATCCGGCGGGACGTCAGTTCTATGAGTTCTACGGCGAGAACGTTTTCCGTTCTGATATGTGCAACGCCGACGTTAAGCTCGGCGATCTGCTGATCCACGAAGGCTCAGCCAAAGATGCGCAGAAGTTCGCGGCGAAA
>NZ_DAMBSA010000101.1:7034-12606 GCF_032054795.1 Pantoea sp. CTOTU49201 | reverse complement strand
GCGAACACGCTGGGATTAACTCTCAAGCCCAACACCTCGATTATTGACGCCAGCAAAGGCATCATTGGTTTGAGAAATGAGGCTAACGTGGCGACCGGTGTTGGCATCCAGTTGGTCACCAACAGTGCCGGAGTGGGGACACCCGCGCAATTTAATAGTGAAATGCGTTATCCCACCACTAATAACGGCAGCGGAATAGTTACCCTGCCGCTGTTTGCTCGCTATATTCAAACCAATAATACGGTAACGCCGGGGCATGCGAATGCCACCATGACCTACACCATCAACTACTATTAGTTTCTTGCCACGCTGCCTCATTATTTTCATTCATGGCCTGGGCTCAGAGGAATTCTCTGGTCCCAGACCATTCCGCTTCTTACAAGACCGCTACTTCCTGCAGAAACGCACAGCATCTTCTTACATTTGGGCAAAATTCCCTGCTAAGTTATATTGTTACCACAGTGCCGATAAATGGGGTTTCACTCAGATGAAGGAGATTGTTGTGGTCTGTAAACCTTCATCATAAGTAATTTCCTACAGACCATTCGGTGAAAACGGGATAGTGTAATCCGCCCTGGGAACACATTGATAACCTGCTCAGCGTAGTCATCAGGATCTCATTTCTATGAAAAAAGTAATCATTGTTGATGACCATCCGGTTATCCGATTTGCAGTAAAAATGTTGCTGGAACGCAATGAGATGGAAGTGGTGGCCGAAACCAACAACGGTGTCGATGCCATTCAAAAAACACGGGAATGTTTACCTGATTTGGTGCTGCTGGATATTGGTCTGCCAAAGATTGATGGTTTCCAGGTGCTGGAGCGGTTGCGCACCCTGAATCTGCCGCTGAAAATCCTCGTGCTGACGTCGCAGTCGAGCAGTCATTTCGCCCAGCGCTGTAAACAAGCCGGCGCGGATGGCTTCGTCACCAAATCCGATGATATGAGCGAGCTGTTAGACGCCATCAAAATGGTGATGCGCGGTTACAGCTTTTTTCCGCAATCTACCCATCAATCGCATGAACAAATTTATAGCGATCATGATGACGCCGGCTTGTTAGAGCAGCTTTCCGATCGTGAATTGAGCGTGTTAATTAGCATTGGCAAGGGCATGGGTAATAAACAAATAGGCGAACAACTGCTGCTTAGTGAAAAAACCATCAGCACTTATAAACATCGCCTGAAACAGAAGCTCAATGCGCAGTCGCTGATCGATTTAATCGATTTTGCCCGTCGTAACAACCTGATCAAATAACCGGTGCTATGCGTAAGCTTTGCTGCTTTTTACTGATTTGGCTCTGTGCTGCGCTTATTCCTGTGCAGGCGAAAGAGTTCCATTTGCTGACTCGCGCCTCCTTTGAGGGGCTCAAACCGCTGGCGCTTTCGGCGGCGGAGCGTCATTTACTCCATGACAAGAAGCAGTTAGTGATGGGCATTTTCCCCAGCGAGTCGCCGCCTTATGGCATGACTAACGTGCGGGACGAATATGAAGGATTAAGCGCCGACTATGCGGGACTGGTAGCAAAACAGCTTGGCTTAACGCTGCGCATCGAGCAATTTGAGTCGCTGGAGCAGGCACTCAACGCGTTGGAAAGTGGCAAGATCGATTTGGTGCCTTCGCTCACCGCGCGGCAGGATGAAAGTCCGCTGCTTTTTTCTGATCCTTATGCCAGCGAACAACCGGTTCTCGGCATGCGCGTCAACGATAACGTTCCTTTGCCCGGCGATCTCAGCAACATTGATGTTGCCGTGGTGAATACCTATTTGCCGTTAAGTCTGTTACGCCACGCTTATCCGCACGCTAACTTCCGTATGTACAACAATTATCAGGATGCGCTGAGCGCCGTCTCATTTGGTGCCGCGCGCGTCTATCTGGGCAACAGTTTCTCCCTCAGCCGCAACTTTCTGAATAATTTGCGCATGGTGCGCTTCAGCCAGCTGCCGCAAAAGATGATCAGCTTTGCGCTTCCCGCGCAGGCGTCAGAACTTCAGGCGCTGGTGAATCGTGCTATCAGCAACGTGCCGCAGGAAGAGAAGAACGAGCTATTACGTATTTGGCAGCCCGACATGGTGGGGATGAACCAGTCGCTGAATACCCCACCTTTCACCGCTGAGGAACGTAAATGGATGATGGCGCATCCGGTGATAAAAATGGTGATGTTCAGCCAGGACAAAGCCGCACCGATGACCATCATCGATCAAAGCGGGGCATTGCGTGGCATGGTCAGCGACCTCATCACGCTGGTGACATTAAAAACCGGTTTGCGCTTCAGTTTCGAAACCGTTGATACCTCGCAAGAGCTGGTTAACCGCGTTAATAGTGCCGATTTTGATATGTTCGCCTCGCTCACGCCGAGCGCTCAGCGCGAGCAGCAGATTCTGTTTACCCGACCTTATCTGCGCAGCACCTTTGCGCTGACCACGCGCGTGGGCAATAACGATATTCACTCGCTGCCCGATCTGCGCGGCAAGCGCCTCGCGATGGTCGCCAACACCAGCGTCGAAAATATGGTGCATGCGCGTTATCCGGAAATCGACATCGTGCCGGTGCAGAACATCACAGAAATGATGGAGAAGGTGGAGAAGGGCCAGGCGGATGCGGGCGTCGATATTCTGGTGATGGTGGATTATCAGATCAAAACCCACTTCCAAAATAAGCTGAAGATGGTCAGCGCCATTGGCAGTTCGCCCGCGTGGGTTTCGTTTGGCGTCGGACGCGCCGATCCCGAACTGCGCAGCATTCTCGATAAAGTGCTGCTGAGTATTCCGCCGGTAGAAATTGAGGAGCTGGCTAACCGCTGGCGGCCCAGCGATTTGATTGTTTACGACAGCTTCTGGCAGCGTTATCAGGCGGTGCTGATCGCCAGCATCATCTTCTTCGTGCTGATCATGCTGATGGTGATTGGCTGGGCGCTGTATCAGCGCCAAATCATCCGTCGTAAAGCCGAACTGCGCCGCGAACTGAATGTGCAATTGGCGCAACTTCAGGCGTTGGTCACCAGCATGCCATTCCCGGTTTCACTGCGCGACAAAGATGGTCGTTTGACCTACTGCAATCAGCGCTATTTAGTGGAAACCGGCGTGATTTATGAAGAAGCGCTGGGCAAAACGATGCGCGAACATCCCGGATTACGTACGCCAGAGCAGGCGGCGTTTTATCATAATCAGCTGATTGATGTGGTGAAAACCGGCATTCCGATCGTCGAAGATCGCCGTTATGACCTCTGGGACAACCCGGATTCTTCGATTGGCGTCACCGTTTATCAGTGGATTCAGCCGTTCAATGACAGCGATGGCAACGTGGTCGGTGTCATCGCCGGATGGATGGACATCTCGGAACGTGAAGCGCTGTTTGCCGAACTGCGCGAGGCCAAAGAGCGGGCAGAAGATTCCAGCCGCGCCAAATCGGTATTCCTCTCGACCATGAGCCATGAAATCCGTACGCCAATGAATGCGATTATCGGCATGCTGGATATGGCGCTGAAAAAAGGGCGCAGCGGCGAGCAGGATTTGCAGGCATTGGAAGTGGCGTACGATTCAGCGGAAAGTTTGGTGGGCCTGATTGGCGATATCCTCGATATCTCGCGCATTGAGGGCGGCCAGCTGGAATATCATCCGGAAGCGGTGCATCCCGGCAAGCTGATAGATAACCTGATGAAGGTGTTTCAGGGGCTGGCGATTGACAAAAACATCACCCTGACCAGGCACATTCCCGAAGAAGGATTGGAGCAGGTGCTTGCGGATCCACTGCGCATCAAGCAGGTGTTGTCCAATCTGTTAAGCAACGCAATCAAATTCACCGATCAGGGCGGTGTATCGCTCACACTCAGCCAACAGAAGGATGTCGCTGCGGGCCGTGTGTATCTGGTCATTGAAGTGCAGGACAGCGGCATTGGTATTGATGAAAAACAGCAGGCCGCGCTGTTTAAACCTTTTAGCCAGGCCGATAACCGCCGCGCGGGAACCGGATTGGGTCTTTATATCAGCCGAACCATCTGTGAAAAGATGGGCGGAACCTTAACGCTGAGCAGTGAAAAAGGCGTGGGAACCTGCGCGCGCGCCACTCTGATGCTGCCGATGGCGGAAAGCCAGGGCCTTGAGCTGGAAGACCAAGCGGAAGAGGGTGAAAAACTGCCGCTCCGTTCGGTTCTGGTGGTAGACGATAACGCCGCTAACCGCATTCTGCTGGCGAAACAGTTGAGTTGGTTGGGACAGCATGCGGATTTGGCTGCGGATGGTCACGAAGCGCTGCAAATGTGGCAGCGTGGCAATTACGATGTGGTGATCACCGACTGCAACATGCCGGGGCTGAACGGATATCAGATGACCGAAATCATTCGCGAGTCGGAAGAGGATCTGGGACGTAAGCCGATTTGGATTATGGGCTTCACGGCGAATGCGATGCATGAAGTGATCGAGCGCTGTCTGAATGCCGGCATGAACAGCTGCCTGTTTAAACCCTGCTCGATCAGCAGCCTGGCGGCGGCATTGCGCTCAATCGACACGGATCACTTTCCAGCGGAGGTGACCATTCCTGCAATGCCGGAAAGTAGCGAGGTGGATCGTCAGATGGAAGCGGCGATGCGTGATTTGATGGTGACCACGCTGGCGGAAGATTTGGCGCAGTTAGACACGCTCAACCTCGAACAGCATCGTGCCGAAATTGCTGATCTTGTGCACCGTATTGCCGGCAGCGTGCGTATCGCCCGTCAGCATCTGCTGGCCGAAGCCTGCCTGCAGCTGGAAATCGCCTGCCGCGATCCACAGCAGCAGAGCGAAGCATTGCAGCCACGCTTGAGCAAGCTGGTCACGCGGTTGGAAGCTTATCAGGCTAAGCTAGAGAGTGCGGCGATACTGAGTGATATTGCCGAAGAGGAATAAAGGGTTAAAAGCCAGCGCGCTGGGCGAAATCCACCACGTCGCTCACTTTCACGGTGTGCATTTTCTGCATGATGCTGCGCTTATAGGTGCTCACCGTTTTGTTGCTGAGATGGAGTTCATTAGCGATGATCTTATTGCTTTTGCCTGCGCCTAGTTCACGCAATATCTGCATTTCACGGTTGGTCAGCGAGGCAATTAGCGCCTGATCCTGCGTATGGTGCGGCGTAATATCTGCACTGCGCAACATCACCGTTTCGCCTTTCTCAATTTCACTCACCGCGTAGTTAAACATCTCCGCATCGAAACCTTTGCTGAGATAACCCTGAACTTGCCACTTCAGCCTTTTAATCTCATGCCAGCAACTGTCAGTGCTGGCATAAATCAGCAGCTGCAAAGGTCCGCAACATTGGCGCGCAGCGTGCAATTTTTTCAGGTGATATTCGCTGAGCCCGGCCATATCCATGATCAGCAAGGTCGGTTTATCCAGCAGCAGTGCGTGGATCAACTGCGTCGCATCGGAGGTGGCGCAGGCAATCACATAGCCGCGTGCGCTCATCAGTTGAGAAAGGCCCTCAACCATAATCGGATGACGATCAAAAATAATGACGCGCTTTAGCATGCGGTTTCCTCGGTGCGCAGACAATTCGCCAGAATCTCACGTAGCTCTGCTGGCGCAATCGGCTTAGTCAGG
>NZ_DAMBSA010000101.1:0-7024 GCF_032054795.1 Pantoea sp. CTOTU49201 | reverse complement strand
TGAAGGGTTAAAAGCCGGCGCGCTGGGCGGAATCTGTGGTTTCCTTTGTGCGCAGACAACTCGCCAGAATTTCACGTAACTCTGTTGGCGTAATCGGCTTGGTCAGGCAGCCATCAATGCCTGCCTTGCGGCAATCTTCAGCGGCATCAAAACTGCTCATCGCCGTTAAGGCGTAGATTGGTGTCGCGGTCAGCTGCTGGTTTTTCTCTCGTTGCCGAATCGCACGGCTCATGGCAAAGCCGTCCATCTGCGGCATGGTGCAGTCGGTAATCACTAAACCAATCTCCTGCTGATGTTGCTGCCAAAGCGTCAGCCCTTGCTGACCATCTATCGCGCTCAGCACCTCGCAACCCGCCTTTTGCAGCTGCTGGCTCAGCAACAGACGAGCAGGCGGATAATCGTCAACGATCAGCACTTTAAGGCTGGACTCTGCCGCAGCGCGTGGCGCAATAGATGATGCTTTCACTGGTGCTGCGGAGAAGTGCAAGCTCACGCTATTGCTCTCTCCGGACACGCTTTCGACCTTGAGCTGCGCGCCAGCATCCTGCGCCATGCGCTGGCAGGCCGCCAGACTAAAGCCGGTTTCCGCCCAGGCGCGCGTATCATCAGCGCCTTGTAACGCTTGCCACTGCTGCGCGAGCAGGCCGTCACTCTGATTGCTGACGGCGATCGCCAGCGGTAAATAGCCATTGGCATTCTGCGCTTCACAGCACAACGTCACCGTGATATCGCCGTGCTGGGTGTGCTGAATGGCATTGCGTAACAGGCTGGAGGTAATGCGGATAATCAGCAGCGGATCAAACTCCACGCGCGGCGCATCGGGATCCAGCGTGACATGCAGGCGCAAGCCTTTCTCCTCGGCTTGCTGCTGGAACAGCGCCACCGTGCTGCGCAGTAACGAAGGCAGATTCACCACGCGAATGCGGCTCTGTTCATCACGCGCCTCAGCGCGGAAAATATCAAACACATCGCCGGTTATGGAGAGCAGTGAACAGGCGGATTCATACACCGTTTGCAAATTTTCATTGTGCTGATGCTGGCTGTGTAATCGCTCCAGTTCCAGTTCCAGCAGGCCGGTAATGGCATTGAGCGGGGTGCGAATTTCGTGTCCCATGCTCTTCATAAAGGCATTACGCGCCTCGAGCACCCGATCATTCTCGGCTTTGGCTTCCTGCAGTTGACGAATCAATGTCTGATTACTGTTGAGGCGTTCGCGCAGGGCTTTCAGCGACTGGCACAATCGACCAATCCACCAGCCCACCAACAGGAACAGCAGCAACGCCAGCAGCATGGAAATCGCGACTAAGGTGGGGGAAAATTCGCGTGATGATTTCTGGTCCGGTGCCAGCAGCGTGTCACGCCAGGAACTGGCCATGCTCATCAGCCTGTCGGGCGGCGTATGCTGTAGCGCTTTGTTAAGAATGCTGAGCGCGGGTGAATCTGCTCGCTGGACGGCAAAGCCCACGCTATACGGTTTTACCGGCAGTGAAAGTGACTGATGCAGACGATTGAACGGATTGCGCTTCAGCTGATACTGCACGGAGAATTGCGATCCAATCGCGCCGTGCGCCTCGCCGTTATTAACCAGCACCAGCGCCTGCTGCAGCGTGTCGGTGATGACCAATTGCAGCGTTGGATACCAGGTTTTCAGCCACGGAATCAACGGGTTATTTTGCTGAATAGCGATTTTCTCGCCCGCCAACTCGTGCAGCGAGGCGGGCTGAATGGTGTTGCGTTGCATCACCAGCACCGCTGGCGTCACCAGCCAGGGTTCGCTTTGAGTCATTGACGGATCAGCGGCTTCCGGTTCTCCCGGCACCGTCAAACTGCTGGCCATAATCGCCTGCGGATATTTCACCCACAGCGCGGTTAGCTGTGCATCGTCTTCAGCCATTTGATAGTCGAACTGTAAGCCGAAGCGCTCGCTGATGTGCCGTAGCACATCGATCGCCAGGCCGGAGGGTTCACCTTGCTGGCTGACAAAACTGATGGGTTCGCGCCGACCATCCAGCAATACGGTGATGGCGGGATTTTGCTGGCTCCATGCCAGCTCTTGCGACGTGAGTGATAACGTGGGATGACCGAGCACCGCTTCACGATCCATGCCCCAGCCTTGCGCAATGCGCAAGCGGCTGACCAGCGGCAGATGAGTGAGCACATTATTGATGGCGCTCAGCAATTGCGGTTCGGCAGCCGGCACGCCAAAAGTGAGCCGGAATTCGCCAAGCGAAGGATGCGGCAGTAGCCACAGATTATCGAGTTGATTATTGCGCTGCAGATAGCTGGCGGTGGCATGGCTAAAACCGGCGGCGCTGGATTGGCCAAAGGCGATGGAATTGATCGCCTGATAGTAATCTTCAAACGCTTCAGGCGAAGGACTGACCTCCGGCAGCGTTTGGCTGTCCATCACCAGCAAAGGCAGCTTGCCGCCCGGCGCTTGCTGTCCGGCGCGCGTGACGACCACCGCACGATCGTTCAGCCACGGCAGCGAAGCGTGCACCGATGTGTGCGGCGCGAGATCGGGTGTCCAGATCGCCAGCATGCCGACTTCATTGTGGTTCAGCGCGCGAATCGCCTCGGCACGGCTGCGATAGTGAACCAGCTCAAAATGTACCTGTAGCGTCGATTCGAGCAGCGCCAGATAATCTGCATCTATGCCCGCCAACTGCCCACGCTCCAGGCCCAAACTGACCGGCGGCTGAGACACGCCCCACACGCCGACGCGCACCACGGGATGCGTTTGCAGCCACGCGCGAACATTCGCGGCAAAGGTTACCGGCGGCGGATTGACTTCAATGCGCGGGACCAGCGTTAGCGCTTGTCCTTGCGCATGCGGCAGCCCTGGCATGAAAACCAGGGTCAGAAGGGCGAGCAAGAGGTAAAGGAGCAGTCCGTTTTTCATCGTCAAATAATCGCTAATGTTTCTACCCTGCATTTTGACGTAATGCTGCATGGAAATAGCCAGGCCAGGTCTTGGTTGTCAGTAGTAAGTGCATGAAAAATAATATAAGTATTTTCCTACGCGTGCCTAAGCATTCGACGCTTCAGAAAAGTCCCGGTAATGCCTATGCTGAGTCAAACCGTATCGATACAGCCTGAAGACACGCCAATTATTGCTGGCCTGATACGAACAGATTTTTATCATGAGTTTCAGGTTACCGAGGTGGCAGATGGCAGTGTTTCACGCAAACAAAATTACGGTGGTGATGCTGGATGATCATCCCATGATGCGCTTCTCATTCGAAGTCGCTGCCACGCGTGAGCCAGATATAACTATGCTGGCGACGTTTGGCACCAGCAAAGCGCTGATGGCCTGGCTGGGTCAGAATAGCGCCGATGTGTTGGTGCTGGATTACATTTTGGGTAATGACCAGTTGGATGGCTTATCGCTGATCAAGCACATTCGTACACATCATCCGCAGCTGAAAATTTTGCTGTCATCGTCGATGGAAAGTGTTGCGGTGATCCGTGCCGCTCTGCATCTGGGCGTAAAAGGCTACATCACCAAACGTGAAGAGTCGCCGGCTTACTTTGTGGCAATCCGTAACATCGCTGCTGGCAAACGCTCGCTGCCGGATGACATCGCCAGCCAGCTAAGCCAATTGCCTGGCCGTAAGCGCGATCGTCCTATTCTGCAGGAAGAGTCGAATGAGGTTTCACGGGTGACGCAGCTGAGTAAACTGCTCACGGCGCGTGAAGCGGAAGTGATTCGCTGTTTTATTGATGGCATGCAAGTGATCGAAATCGCTGCAAAGCTCAATCGCAGCCGCAAAACTATCAGTGCTCACAAGCAAACCGGCATGAAAAAACTCGGCATCGCCTCAGATTTGGAGCTGTTCAAGTATCGTGGGGATCTGTTTAAGTAACCCAACGCTTAAAGCGCGGCTTCCAGCCGATCCAGCGCAAACAAAATGCCGTAACGGCGTGCGTTTTTTGCATCCGGCAGCGGCAGCCAGATATCGGCCTGATTCGCCAGGTCTAAGGTCTGAGCACAGAGCGCGATCACCGGCGTTTTTTGAATATGAGCATGATGTACCGCGCTGAGCACGTGGCTGTTAACCGCATCCGGCGCGAGAATCAGCAACAGATCATCCGGCTGCAAACGGCTCAGCGTCATACTCAGCAGGTTGTCATCCTGAATCCATGCAATGGGCAATCCAGCGTTTTGCAGGCGTTGATGGACTTCCGCCACCAGCGCAGTTTGCAGCCCCGACGCGCCAATCAGCAGCACGCTTCTGGCCTTGCGCAACATCTCTGCGGCGCGTTGCCAGGTCGCGGTTTCCGCTTGCGCGTATTGCTGGGTTAATGCCTGAGTAATCGTCTCGATGGGTGCAATCGCGTTACTAGTACGCTGCTGTGGCGCGCGTGCTAGCCGCATGCGTAAATCGCGGATATCTTCGCAACCCAGCGAACGGGCAAAGCGGGTGATGGTGGCGGCGCTAACTTCGGCACGTCCGGCAAGTTGTTCGATGGTGGCGGAGGCAGCAAAAGCGGTGTCGCTGAGAATAGCCTCGGCAACGCGTTTCTCCTGCTGGCTTAGCGATGATTGCCGCTGGCGGATGACATCAATCAATTCCACGTTCTGTTGCTGACCGGCTTTACGCACCTGACGAAGAAAATCATCGAGATCCTGACAGCCAGCCGACGTGGCAAAGCGTCGCAGCACATCCGGACTCACGCCGGCCTGCGTGGCGAGACTTTCCATGGTGGCCTGCTCAGTCGCACCCAATTTAGCCAGAAAAAACCGCGCCAGCCTCGATTCCTGCGCATCCGCGCGCTCCGATTGCTGCCGTAATTGCCAGACAATATCCATCAGCTCATCACATCCTCAGTAGCGAGTGTCCATCATGCATGAAATTATTTTTCATGTTGAGCTTTTTTTCATCTGATTATCGGCTTTTGTTGGGATTGTGACTGTTAAATTACGGTTAAGATCACACTCGTGAAAAATATTTTCATGGAGAGTTTTGTTTTATCAAGCTGATTTATATCGTTAAATTATTAATCCATCAGAAAATCCTCTGCCCGCAGCCACTTTACAGCTTCTCTGAGACAGGTCTTAAATGGCCGGGACAAATCACAGGAGAAGAAATTATGCGCATCGTACTTTGCTGTGCTGCAGGCATGTCAACCAGCATGCTGGTGAGCAAAATGCAGCACGCCGCTTTAGGTCGCGGTCTGGAAATCGACATCAAAGCCGTGCCGGTGGCGGAATTCGAACGTATTCTGCCAGATGCCGATGTCGTTCTACTCGGCCCGCAGGTGCAGTTCGAAGCTGCCCGTCTTACCGCGATTGCCGCGCCACAGGGCAAATCTGTCGCCGTCATCGACATGATGGATTACGGCATGATGCGTGGCGAACAGGTGCTTGATAAAGCGCTGGCGTTACACACTTCCTAACCGTCTGTTTTAACCCATCTGACCGACATTACACGGCTTTGTGCTGTGGGGGATTTTGCATGTCTGAAATCGTGGCTATCGAGTTTGAAGAGGAAATTATGCTGCTGCTGGTGCAAGCCGGCGCAGCCCGCAGCGCGGCAATTAGCGCGCTGCGGCTGGCACGAGAAGGGCGCTTCAGCGAGGCGCAGCAACAGTTAGCGGCGGCAAACGAAAGCATTAGCGCGGCGCACCAGCAGCAAACCGCGCTGATTGGTCTGGACGAAGGCAGCGGCAAGTTGCCGGTCACGTTGATTTTGGTCCATGCCCAAGATCATCTGATGAACGCCATGCTGATTCAGGATCTGGCAGGCGAAATCATTGAACTTTACCGCCGCACTGCGGCAGGAGGCACGAATGCTTAAGATGGCCATTATTGGTGGTGGCAGCAGCTATTCACCGGAGTTGGTAGAAGGGATCATCAATCGCTATGCGCAGCTGCCGGTGACGGAACTGGCGCTGGTGGATGTCGAGCAGGGACGTGAAAAGGTGCAGGTCATCGCCGATCTCACTCGCCGCATGCTGCAACAAAACGGGCTGGAACAGGTAAAAATCAGCGTGCATTTTGAACTCGATGAAGCGATTCGCGGTGCCCGATTTGTGCTGACGCAGCTGCGTGTGGGTCAGCTTGCCGCGCGTGCTGCAGATGAGCGCCTCGGACTGAAATATGGACGGCTCGGCCAGGAAACCACCGGCGTGGGCGGTTTTGCCAAAGCGCTGCGCACCATTCCGGTGATGCTTAATGTGGCGCGCAAAGTAGAAGAGCTGGCACCGGACGCCTTTATCATCAACTTCACCAATCCGGCGGGCATTGTGACGGAAGCGGTGTCGCGCTACAGCAAGGCGAAAATTATTGGGCTGTGTAATGTTCCGGTGAATATGCACCACATGATTGCCGGTATGCTCGACGCGCCCTGGGATGAGGTGCAACTGCGCTTCGCCGGGCTCAATCATCTGGTATGGGTGCATCAGGTGACCTGTCGCGGCGAGGATGTCACTTCGCAGGTGATTGAACAACTGTGCGATGGCCAATCGCTCACCATGAACAACATCAAAGATATGCCGTGGTCGCCGCAGTTCCTGCGCGCGCTCAAGGCGATTCCGTGCCCGTATCATCGCTATTATTGGCAAACGCCGCAGATGCTGGCCGAAGAGCAGGAGAAAGCGCAAAACGGTCATGAAGGCACGCGCGCGGAGCAGGTAATGAAAGTGGAAGCCGAGCTATTCGAGCTGTATGCCGATCCGCATCTGGCACACAAACCCGAGCAGCTGAGTTTCCGTGGCGGCGCGTACTACTCCGAAGTGGCGGTTGAACTGATCAGCGCGATTCACAATAACAGTGGCAAAAATCTGGTGGTGAACTGTCGCAACAACGGCGCGATTCATGGCCTGCCAGATGATGCGGTGGTGGAAGTGAACTGCCTGGTTGATGCGCAAGGCGCGCATCCGCTGGTGTTTGGCGAGTTGCCGCCGCTGATGAATGGCCTGACGCAGCAGATCAAAGCGTTTGAACGTCTGACCATCGAAGCCGCCGTGCACGGCGATCGTCAGCAGGCGCTGCTGGCGCTGCTCGGCAATCCGTTAGTCG
>NZ_DAMBSA010000100.1:0-12670 GCF_032054795.1 Pantoea sp. CTOTU49201 | reverse complement strand
CAGCTTCTCGGCTTTGGTGACACACATGCCACGATCGAAGGAGAGGCGCGCATCCACTTCGGTCGAAACACGGCCCGGTATGCTTTTCAGAATTTCCATACCGAGGTTGATCGCCACTTTGTCGCTAGCGTTGATGATTTGCGTCTCTTTGCTGCCGCCCTGTTTTTTCGCGTAGTCGATGGCGTCATCAATCAGATGTTTATAAGCGTCAAGGCCGGCGGCTTTCAGAATCAATGATGGGTTGGTGGTGGCATCTTCCGGGTGGTAATGGCGAATGGATTCGATATCGCCGCTGTCCGCCACCACGGTGGTGTACTGTTTTAATGCATCTAGCTGGTTCATCACTTAACTCCTTGATTAGCAATAATGTGGGCAAAGGTGTTGCACCCATTCCTGTTAAGTATTGGTCCAACACAGTGCTACAGACGTTGCACGAAGAAAATGCGTTTTCTCTGATTGTGCCGTCGTGGCGCTTAAGAGGTGCGATAGTGAAAGGAGGTCTAGCCTAAACGGTTCAGCTACGCTTTTTGCCATCAATAAGAATAGCAGGCTGTGCCGATCCCGCAGGCGAAGCGGTGGCAATCTGTGCCTTTCAGACTGTGCGTTCTTTGAGCGCCTTCACCCTCTTTTGTGCCGCACATTCCTATACTGAACGCTCACTTAGCTGCGCCAAAGGATGCCTAATGGACGATCAACTCAAGCAAAGCGCTCTCGATTTTCACCAATTCCCCACGCCCGGAAAAATTCAGGTTTCACCTACCAAACCTCTCGCCACACAGCGCGATCTGGCGCTGGCCTATTCGCCCGGCGTCGCCGCGCCTTGTCTGGAAATTGCTGCCGATCCGTTGGCGGCGCGCAAATACACCGCGCGCGGTAATCTGGTGGCGGTGATCTCTAACGGCACGGCGGTGCTGGGGTTGGGCAATATTGGCGCGCTGGCGAGTAAGCCGGTGATGGAAGGCAAGGGCGTGCTGTTTAAAAAGTTCGCTGGCATTGACGTGTTTGATATCGAAATCGATGAGCGCGATCCCGATAAGTTGATAGAGGTGATTGCCGCGCTGGAACCCACTTTTGGCGGCATCAACCTGGAAGATATCAAAGCGCCTGAATGCTTCTATATTGAGCAACAGCTGCGTGAGCGCATGCAGATTCCGGTGTTCCACGACGATCAGCACGGCACGGCGATCATCTGTACTGCCGCGGTGCTCAACGGCTTAACCATCGTCAAAAAAGCCATCAGCGATGTGCGGCTGGTGGTTTCAGGCGCGGGCGCTTCGGCGATTGCCTGCCTGAATCTGCTGGTGGCGCTCGGCATGCAGCAGCACAACATTGTGGTGTGCGATTCCAAAGGCGTGATCTATCGCGATCGTGAGCCGAATATGACGCCGACCAAAGCCGCGTACGCGGTAGCCGACAGCGGCGCACGCACGCTGGATGAGGTGATTGGCGGCGCAGATATCTTCCTCGGCTGTTCTGGCCCCAAAGCATTAACGCCGGAAATGGTGCAGAAGATGGCGCAGGATCCGCTGATTCTGGCGTTGGCCAATCCCGAGCCGGAAATCATGCCGCCGCTGGCCAAACAGGTGCGGCCCGACGCAATTATCTGCACCGGCCGCTCTGATTTCCCCAATCAGGTGAACAACGTGCTGTGCTTCCCGTTTATTTTCCGTGGTGCGCTGGATGTAGGTGCCACGGCGATCAATGAAGAGATGAAGCTGGCGGCGGTACACGCGATTGCGGCGCTGGCGCAGGCGGAACAGAGCGATGTGGTGGCGTCGGCGTATGACGATCAGGATCTGAGTTTCGGCCCGGAATACCTGATCCCCAAGCCTTTCGATCCGCGTTTGATTGTGCAGATCGCACCTGCAGTAGCCAAAGCGGCGATGGAATCGGGCGTCGCCACGCGACCAATAGAAGATTTTGATGCCTATCGTGAGCAGCTCACCGAATTCGTCTACAAAACCAACCTGTTTATGAAACCGATCTTCTCGCAGGCGCGCAAAGATCCGAAACGCGTGGTGCTGGCGGAAGGCGAAGAGGTGCGCGTGTTGCACGCCACGCAGGAGTTGGTGACGCTGGGGCTGGCGAGGCCGATTCTGATTGGTCGCCCGAACGTCATCGCCATGCGTCTGCAAAAGCAGGGTTTAAAGATCGAGGCGGGCAAAGATTTTGAGATCGTTAATAATGAGTCGGATCCGCGTTTCAAAGAGTACTGGAACGAGTATTACCAGATTATGAAACGGCGCGGCGTGACGCCGGAAACCGCCCAGCGCGCGGTGATCGGCAATCCTACGTTGATTGGCGCGATCATGGTGCATCGTGGTGAGGCCGATGCGCTGATCTGCGGCACCATCGGCGATTATCAGGAACATTACGACGTGGTGGAGAAAGTGTTTGGGCTGCGTGAGGACGTGAAGGTGGCGGGCGCGATGAATGCGCTGCTGCTGCCGAGCGGCAACACCTTTATTGCCGATACCTACGTTAATGAAGATCCCAGCGCCGAGCAGCTGGCGGATATCACGCTGCTGGCGGCGGAAACGGTGCGACGCTTCGGCATTGAACCGCGCGTGGCACTGCTGTCGCACTCCAGCTTTGGCACCTCGAATGCGCCGGGCGCACGCAAAATGCGCGAAGTGCTGGCGCTGATTCAGCAACGTGCCCCGGATCTGGAGATTGATGGCGAGATGCATGGAGATGCGGCGCTGGTTGAGAGCATCCGCCGCGAATTGATGCCAGACAGCCCGCTAAAAGGCACCGCGAATTTACTGATTATGCCGAACGTCGAAGCGGCGCGTATCAGCTATAACCTGCTGCGCGTCTCCTGCTCCGAAGGTGTCACGGTGGGACCGGTGCTGATGGGGATCAGCAAACCGGTGCACGTATTGACGCGCATCGCCTCGGTGCGGCGCATTGTAAATATGGTGGCGTTAGCGGTGGTGGAGGCGCAGACCGAACCGTTATAAAACTATCAAAAAGGTCGCCATGAATGGCGACCCTACGGGTTATTTCAGCCAATCTTTGACTGGCAGGAAATCGCGGTACAGCGCGGCTTCGGGGGAATCGGCTGCTGGCTGATAATCGTATTCCCAGCGCACCAGCGGTGGCATCGACATCAAAATGGATTCGGTGCGGCCGCCGGTTTGCAGGCCAAACAGCGTGCCGCGATCCCACACCAGATTGAACTCGACGTAGCGACCACGACGGTAAAGCTGGAACTGGCGCTCGCGATCGCCCCACGGCAGTGCTTTACGCTTCGCCACAATCGGCAGATAGGCATCGGCGAAACCGTTGCCGACCGCCTGCATGAAATCGAAGCAGTAATCGAAATCGGGCGTGTTCAGATCGTCATAGAACAGGCCGCCGATGCCGCGCTGCTCATCGCGATGCTTGAGATAGAAGTAATCGTCGCACCACTTTTTGTAGCGCGGATAAACCTCTTCACCAAACGGCTGGCACAGATCGTGTGCGGTTTGATGCCAGTGCAGCGCATCCTCTTCGAAGCCGTAATAGGGCGTGAGATCGAAACCGCCGCCAAACCACCACACCGGATCGGCACCCGGTTTTTCCGCAATAAAGAAGCGCACGTTGGCGTGGCTGGTAGGCACGTAAGGATTGGATGGATGCACCACCAGCGACACGCCCATCGCTTCAAAGCTGCGGCCAGCCAGTTCGGGACGATGTGCGGTAGCGGATGCTGGCATTTGATCGCCGTGGACGTGCGAGAAGTTAACGCCAGCCTGCTCAAACACCGCGCCATCACGCAAGACGCGACTGCGTCCGCCGCCGCCGCCGGGACGCTGCCACTCATCTTCGGCAAAGCTCGCCTTGCCATCTTCCGCCGCTAATTGGGCGCAAATATCATCTTGCAGCGCCAGCAAAAAGGCTTTGACGCGGGAAATATCGGGATTGCTCATCAGTCACTCGTTCCGGAAATTTGCCGCGATTCTACCACAGGATAAAGGCTATGCTTCGCGGCGATCGACCTCATCGAAGTAGCGGGTGATGCCGTCGGCAATGGCGCTGGCAATTTTCTGGCGGAACGCTTGCGTGCCGAGCAATTGTTCCTCACGCGGATTGGTAATGAAGGAGGTTTCCACCAGCACCGACGGAATCGACGGCGATTTCAGCACCGCAAACGCGGCTTGCTCGGTGTGCTGACTGTGCAGATGATGCACCGGGCGAATCTGATCCAGCACGTGCTTGCCGAGCGTCAGGCTGTTGCGGATGGTATCGGTCTGCACCAGATCGAACAAAATCTGGTTGAGGTAATGATCTTTATCCTGCACCTCGGCGCCGCCCACTTTGTCGGCGTCGTTTTCACGCTGCGACAGGTAACGCGCCATCGCGCTGCTGGCACCACGATTGGAGAGGGCAAACACCGATGCGCCGTTAGCATCCGGGCTGGTGTAGCCGTCGGCGTGAATCGACATAAACAGGTTAGCGCCGTGCTGATGGGCAATTTCAACGCGCTGATAGAGCGGAATAAAGTGGTCGCTGTCGCGCGTCAGGCGTACTTCGATACGCGGATGCGACTGCAGCAGCGTCTTAACGGTGTTAGCGATCGCCAGCACGATGTGTTTTTCTTCCGAACCCTCTTCGCCAACTGCGCCGGAATCGATGCCGCCGTGGCCGGGATCGATCATCACGATGCGTTTGCCGTTGCTGGCGGGTTTCGGTGGCGTATGACGCGGACTGACGCGCAAATCGCTGTTCTGTTCTTTGGCCTGTACCGCGCGCGGTGACAACACCGCCAGCGCTAAACCGGAAAGTATCAGTTGGCGACGATTGGTAAGGCGCTTAAGCAGTGAAATCTTCTTCATTTACGGGTCCATGGCAGGTAAATCCTGCCCAGTGTTATAGCGTAACAATTGCCAGGCGGCGACCTCGTAACTATTTCAAGTGTTTACTTTCTATTGCAACTGACTAACAGCGATGTCGCGCTTTTTTTGCCCCGTTGTCACGCGTGAGGGTTGCGCCTGGCAAAGAATGCGTGATAATCAGCGAATTGTGCCTAACAGCAGGGTAACGTCGATGGAAATCCGTTCTTTCCGCCAGGAAGATTTTGAAGAAGTGATCACGCTCTGGGAGCGTTGCGATTTGTTACGCCCATGGAACGATCCCGAGCTGGACATCGAACGCAAAATGAACCACGACCCGGAACTGTTTCTGGTTGCGGAAGTCGGTGGTGAAGTGGTCGGTACGGTGATGGGCGGCTACGACGGCCATCGCGGCTCCGTCTACTATCTGGCGGTGCATCCTGATTATCAGGGGCGTGGCTTTGCTAATGCGTTGATGAATCGTCTCGAGAAGAAGCTGATTGCGCGCGGTTGCCCAAAAATCAATTTGATGGTGCGCGAAGAGAACGATCAGGTGGTGGCGTTCTATGAAAAGCTTGAGTACGAGCCAGTGGATTCGCTGCTGCTGGGCAAGCGTTTGATTGAAGATCGCGAGTATTAATGGTCGGTTTGAAATACCTTCCCGAAGAGTACGATGCGAAAGGGCAGCTGCGGCTGCCATTTCTTTTCTGGCTGATCCTGTTATTGCAGGCGCGCACCTGGCTGCTGCTGGTGATGGCGGGCGCATCGCGTCAGCAGGGCAATGATTTGCTGGCGCTGTTCTATCCCGATCGCCAAAGCTTCTGGCTGGGGCTGGCGTTAGGCATTCCGGCGGCTATCGGCTTGTTGCTGACCGGCTATCGCCAGCGTTGGCCGCGCCTGTGGCAAAGCTGGCGCCATGTATTGAGCGCATCGTTACTCATCAGCCTGCTGTGGCAAGGTTCCAGCCTGCTGCAAGGCGCCTTTCCCGACTCGCCGCTGCCGCTGTTATTAACGCTGTTTGACCTGCTGGCGCTGTTCTGGCTGCAAACGCAATCTCGCCTGCGCGACTGCTTTCTGCCGGAACATCAGCACATCGAATAAACTTTTTGCCGGTTTGCGACTCCAACAGGCACGCCAATCGGCTTAGCAGATCAAGGAGTTTTCATGAAAGTTGTTCGTCACGCACTGCTGGTTAGCAGCATGGTTTTGGCCGGCTGCGCCAGTTCGGGTTCATCTGGCAGCGCGAGCGATAGCGAAAGCCATTGGTACAATCCGCTGAGCTATCACTGGTCGGCGCTCAATCCGCTCGGCTGGTTTGGTGGATCGCTGGAGGTCACCGAGCAAGGCGTTGCGGGCCTGACGAGCACCACCTCAATGTCGGAAGACGCCATCAACAAAGCGCTGAACGGCGATTACAAATTGCGTCAGGGCATGCGCACGCAAAATGGTCAGGTGGTGGATTTCTGGCAGGCGCTGGATGGCGACAAGGTTAAATTGGTGATTAACGGCAGCACCAGCGTTGAGCGCATTGAAGTGCAGGATGCCGATGCCAAAGCAGCGGACGGCAGCAAGATCGGCGATCTGTTCAGCGCGAAGTTCAGCAAAGCCTTTAACAACTGCAAAATGGTCACCGGTCTCGATGCACGCGATGTTGAGTGCCGTGCGCCGGGCAGCCAGCACATCTCCTACATCTACAGCGGTGAATGGCATGGTCCGGAAGGCTTGATGCCGTCGGACGATACCCTGAAAAGCTGGAAAATCAGCAAGATTGTCTGGCAGCGTTAAACAAGATAAAACTTGCTTAAACACCCGCTCAAAGAGTGTGGCTTTCCGGTATGATACGGGCGAAAAAAACATCGTCTAACTTTCATGCCGGAGAGCAGTGCAATGTCTCAGTTTCAGAGCGGGATCCTGTTGGAACACCGCCGTTTCGCCATTTGGCTCGAAGCCCGCGTCACGGGCGATCTTGACGCGCTGCGCCAGGGCAGCAAATCCTTCCTGCAGCAGCTTGAAGCGCTGCAAACCAAATTCAGTGATGCCGGATTGGGCGCGGTGATCGCCTTTGGCGATGCGCTGTGGCGCGATCTGCAAGGCAACGCTTCTGCACCTGAACTCAAAGCGTTTGCGCCGCTCGGTAACGGCATTGCGCCGGCCACGCAGCGCGATTTGCTGATCCATATTCAATCTCAACGACACGATGTGAACTTCGCGCTGGCTCAGGCGGCACTCACAGCCTTTGCCGCTGCCGTCAATATCGAAGAAGAGACACACGGTTTCCGCTGGATTGAAGACCGCGATCTGTCGGGCTTTGTCGATGGCACGGAAAACCCGCAGGGCGAAGCGCGCAAGGATGTGGCGATTATCAGCGCAGGCCCCGATGCGGGCGGCAGCTATGTGTTTACCCAACGCTGGGAGCACAATCTCAAGCTGTGGAATCGCATGGCAGTAGAGAAGCAGGAAGCGATTATTGGCCGTACTAAAGAGACGGATGAAGAGTTGCCGGGCGATCAGCGTCCTGCTACTTCGCATCTCAGCCGTGTTGATTTGAAAGAAGAGGGCAAAGGGCTGAAGATTCTGCGCCAAAGCCTGCCGTACGGCAGCGCCAGCGGTACGCATGGGCTGTACTTCATCTCTTATTGTCATCGCCTCTATAACATTGAGCAACAGCTGCTGAGCATGTTCGGCGAGCGCGACGGCAAAATGGACGCGATGCTGCGCTTCACGAAACCGGTTAGCGGCAGCTATTTCTTTGCGCCGTCATTGGATGTGCTGACAGCGTTGTAATTAAGCGAGGTCGCCATAAATGGCGACCCTACAAACGGGTGGTCATTCGGCTTAATCGCCGCACAATTCAATCCCACTCACCGCATAAACTCTCCCGCCGTCTTATGCCTTTTTAGACTTTGAAATCCCTAAACGATATATAAAACCGTTACAGCTTTCCCCTGAGTTATAAATACACTGACAGCATCTAATGGCATTGGCTTAACTGCCGTCTTTCAGGGTGCAGCATGACACTTCCGATTTCGAAAAAATGGCTTGGCGGTATCGCGCTGTCGTGTGCTTTAGCCAGTGCGGCGCAAGCAACCGAGTTGCTGAATAGCTCCTACGACGTTTCGCGCGAACTGTTTGTTGCCCTGAATGCACCCTTTGAAAAGCAGTGGGACGCTGCGCATCCTAATGACAAGCTGACCATCAAGCAGTCGCACGCCGGTTCTTCTAAGCAGGCGCTGGCAATTCTGCAAGGTCTGCGCGCCGATGTGGTGACTTACAATCAGGTTACTGATGTGCAGGTGCTGCATGACAAAGGCCAACTGATTCCCGCTGACTGGCAACAACGTCTGCCAAATAGCAGCTCACCGTTTTACTCCACCATGGCGTTTTTGGTGCGTAAAGGTAATCCAAAGCAGATTCACAGCTGGGCCGATCTGGCGCGCGATAACGTGAAGCTGATTTTCCCGAATCCAAAAACGTCCGGTAATGGGCGTTACACCTATCTCGCCGCGTGGGGCGCTGCCGATCAGGCCGATGGTAAAGATAAAGCCAAAACTGAAGCTTATATGGCGAAGTTCCTGAAGAACGTTGAAGTGTTTGATACCGGCGGTCGCGGTGCTACTACCACTTTTGCCGAGCGCGGGCTGGGCGATGTGCTGATCAGCTTTGAATCGGAAGTGAATAACATCCGTAATCAGTACGGCAAAGACCAGTACGAAGTGATCGTGCCGAAAACCAATATCCTGGCGGAGTTCCCGGTGGCGTGGGTCGATAAAAATGTCGAGCACAACGGCACCACCGACGCGGCCAAAGCCTATCTGAATTATCTCTACACGCCTGAAGCGCAGAAAATTATCACCAGTTACTACTATCGCGTGAACAATGCGCAGTTGATGGCGGAGCAGAAAGATCGCTTCCCGCAGACTGAACTGTTCAACGTCAAAGATGCCTTTGGCGGCTGGGACAACGTGATGAAAGTCCATTTCGCCAGTGACGGTGAGCTGGATAAATTACTGGCAGCGGGGCGCGGTTAATGTTTGCGCTCGCTCAAAAACGTGTCTTGCCGGGCTTTGGATTGAGTCTCGGCACCAGCTTACTGTTCACCTGCCTGATTCTGCTGCTGCCGATCAGCGCGCTGCTGATGCAATTGTCGCAGATGACGCTGGCGCAATACTGGGCGGTGATTACCCATCCGCAGCTGATTGCCGCGTACAAAGTGACGATTCTGGCGGCGGGCGTGGCTTCGCTGTTCAATGCGGTATTCGGCATGCTGATGGCGTGGATTTTGACCCGCTATCGCTTCCCCGGACGCACGCTGCTGGATGGTTTGATGGATCTGCCGTTTGCGCTGCCAACCGCGGTTGCGGGATTAACGCTGGCAGGCCTGTTCTCGGTCAACGGCTGGTACGGTCAGTGGCTAGCGCATTTTGATATCAAAGTCTCTTACACCTGGCTCGGCATTGCCGTGGCGATGGCCTTTACCAGCATCCCGTTTGTGGTACGTACCGTGCAGCCGGTGCTGGAAGAGTTAGGTCCGGAATATGAAGAAGCAGCGGAAACCCTCGGCGCTACGCGCTGGCAGAGCTTCCGTCGCGTGGTGCTGCCAGAAGTGGCACCGGCGTTGCTGGCTGGGACCGCGCTGTCGTTTACCCGCAGCATCGGTGAGTTCGGCGCAGTGATCTTTATCGCCGGTAACATTGCGTGGAAAACCGAAGTGACTTCGCTGATGATTTTCGTGCGTCTGCAGGAGTTTGATTATCCGGCGGCGAGCGCCATCGCGTCAGTGATCATGGCCGCTTCCTTATTGCTGCTGTTCGCGATTAACACCTTGCAGAGCCGCTTTGGCCGTCGCTTAGGAGGCCACTGATGGCGGAGATTTCACACATCAATCACGCTGACCGCCAGCCAATCAACTGGGGCAAGTGGCTGCTGATTGGCATCGGCGCGCTGGTTTCTATCCTGCTGCTGGTGGTGCCGATGGTTTCCATCTTCTGGGAAGCGCTCAACCAGGGTTTGGTTGCCTCGCTGAATAACCTGAAAGATGGTGACATGCTGCACGCCATCTGGCTGACCCTGTTAGTGGCGCTGATTACCGTGCCGGTCAATATGGTGTTCGGTACGCTGCTGGCGTGGCTGGTAACGCGCTTTACTTTCCCTGGCCGCCAACTGCTGTTGACGCTGTTTGATATCCCGTTTGCGGTGTCGCCGGTAGTTGCCGGTTTGATGTATCTGCTGTTCTGGGGCGTTAACGGTCCTGCCGGCGGCTGGCTGGATGCGCACAACATTCAGATTATGTTCTCCTGGCCGGGCATGGTGCTGGCCACCATCTTCGTTACCTGTCCGTTTGTGGTGCGTGAGTTGGTGCCGGTGATGCTGAGCCAGGGCAGCCATGAAGATGAAGCAGCGGTGCTGTTGGGCGCATCTGGCTGGCAGATGTTCCGCCGCGTGACGCTGCCAAATATCCGCTGGGCGCTGATGTATGGCGTGGTGCTGACCAACGCACGAGCGATTGGTGAATTTGGTGCGGTCTCGGTGGTTTCGGGATCGATTCGCGGCGAAACCTATACCTTGCCGCTTCAGGTTGAATTACTGCATCAGGATTACAACACCGTGGGCGCCTTTACCGCCGCCGCGCTGCTGACCCTGATGGCAATTGTAACGCTGTTTCTGAAAAGCGTGGTGCAGTGGCGATTAGAGCATCAGCAGAAGCGCCTACAGGAGGAAAATCATGAGCATTGAGATTAAACAAATCAACAAATCGTTTGACCGCACGTCGGTACTGAACGACATCTCTCTGGATATTCCTTCCGGCAAGATGGTAGGGCTGCTGGGGCCGTCCGGTTCCGGTAAAACGACGCTGCTGCGTATCATTGCTGGGCTGGAACATCAGAACAGCGGACAAATCCACTTCAATGGCAAAGACGTCAGCCGCATCCATGCGCGCGATCGTCAGGTGGGATTTGTATTCCAGCACTATGCGCTGTTCCGCCACATGACGGTGTTCGACAACATCGCCTTTGGCCTGACCGTGCTGCCACGTCGTGAACGTCCGAGCGCTGCTGAGATCAAACAGCGCGTTACGCGTCTGCTTGAGATGGTACAACTTTCCCATCTTGGCAACCGCTTCCCGGCGCAGTTGTCTGGTGGACAGAAGCAGCGTGTGGCGCTGGCGCGTGCGTTGGCGGTAGAACCGCAAATTCTGCTGCTGGATGAGCCGTTTGGCGCGCTTGATGCGCAGGTGCGTAAAGAGCTGCGTCGCTGGCTGCGTCAGCTGCACGAAGAGTTGAAATTCACCAGCGTGTTCGTCACCCACGACCAGGAAGAGGCGATGGAAGTGGCGGATACCGTGGTGGTGATGAGCCAGGGCAATATCGAACAGGTTGGCACGCCAGATGACGTGTGGCGCGACCCGGCGACGCGCTTTGTGCTCGAATTCCTCGGTGAAGTGAATCGCTTTGCAGGCGAAGTGCATGGCTCGCAGTTCCATGTTGCCGCGCATCGCTGGCCGCTGGGCTACACGCCGGCGCATCAGGGCGAAGTTGAGCTGTTCCTGCGTCCGTGGGAAATCGACATTTCACGCCAGAGCAGCCTGGAAACGCCTTTGCCGGTGCAGGTGCTGGAGATCAGTCCGCGTGGTCACTTCTGGCAGCTGGTGGTGCAGCCGAGTGGCTGGCAGGGCGATGTGTTCTCGGTGGTGTTCGATGGCGACCATAACGCGCCAATTCGCGGTGAACGCCTGTTCGTTGGCCTGCAACAGGCGCGAATTTACCATGGCACTACGCCGCTGCGCCCGGTTGCCTTTGCCGAGAGCGCCTGATATTTTTGACACTCCTTCGGGCGGGACTTTCCCGCCCGTTTTATTTGCACTTCTTTCGTCTGGAATCAAACCGTGACCACACTGGAAAATACCATCGGCAATACGCCGTTGATTAAGTTGCAGCGCCTGACGCCTGATAACGGCAGCGAGATCTGGCTAAAGCTGGAAGGCAACAATCCAGCCGGTTCCGTGAAAGATCGTGCGGCCTGGTCGATGATTCATCAGGCGGAGTTGCGCGGTGATATCAAGCCGGGCGACACCCTAATTGAAGCCACCAGCGGCAATACCGGTATCGCGCTGGCGATGATCGCCGCGATGAAAGGCTACAAGCTGCGTCTGCTGATGCCCGATAACATGAGCCAGGAACGTCAGGACGCGATGCGCGCCTACGGCGCTGAGTTGCTGCTGGTGACGCGCGAGCAGGGCATGGAAGGGGCGCGTGATTTGGCGCAAGCGATGGCCGATCGTGGCGAAGGGCGCGTGCTGGATCAGTTTAACAATCCCGATAATCCGCTGGGTCACTATCTCACCACGGGCCCGGAAATCTGGCAGCAAACCGCTGGCCGCATGACGCATTTTGTCTCCAGTATGGGCACCACCGGCACCATCACCGGCGTTGGACGTTACCTGAAAGAGTTCGCGCCTGCGGTGCAGGTGATTGGCCTGCAGCCGCAAGAGGGCAGCAGCATTCCCGGCATTCGTCGCTGGCCCGAAGCCTATCTGCCCGGCATTTTCCGTCCTGAGCTAGTCGATGAGGTGATCGATATGGCGCAGCGCGAAGCGGAAGAGACTATGCGCGCGCTGGCACAGTGTGAAGGGATTTTCTGTGGCGTTAGCTCTGGCGGCGCGGTGGCGGGTGCACTGCGTATCGCGACGGCGCATCCAGGCAGCGTGGTGGTGGCGATTGTTTGCGATCGTGGCGATCGCTATCTCTCCACCGGCGTTTTCCATTGAGTCTTTTTCCCCGCATTTAATTTGGCCTATGCGTACCTTTAAAGTATGACTGGGCCATTTTTGTCTATAGTTCCCCTAATAATCGTCT
>NZ_DAMBSA010000099.1:10906-12673 GCF_032054795.1 Pantoea sp. CTOTU49201 | reverse complement strand
GAACCGAGCGCCACCAGCCAGGTCACCGCAAGGTGTTGCACCTTGCCGAGGCGATCCCAGCCGAAGAAGAACAGGCCAACAAAGGTGGATTCGAGGAAGAACGCCATTAAGCCTTCAATGGCGAGCGGCGCACCGAAGATATCGCCGACGTAATGTGAATAATATGACCAGTTGGTACCGAACTGGAATTCCATGGTCAGGCCAGTAGCCACGCCAAGCGCAAAGTTGATACCAAACAACTTGCCCCAGAACTTGGTCATATCTTTATAAATTTGTTTCCCCGTCAGGACATATACGGTTTCCATGATCGCCAATAAAAACGCCATACCCAGCGTTAATGGCACGAACAGGAAATGGTACATCGCCGTCAGGGCAAACTGTAAACGCGACAGCTCGACAATATCTAACATGATGACTCCTTGCTCCTCGCATGAACTTCCCCTGCGGATGACAACGGCAAACAACAGACATTGACGCGCAGAATAAGATTCAGGAACGACTGATTATTGATTCCAGTTTTGTTACTGATAGAACAGAGAAAGCTGTTGCCCGAAGAAGGCGAGTAACAGTGATAAAATTCCCTTAAAAACCGATCTTTTCAGTCAATTTTAAGCAGGAGTGGAATGAGGAGGCGGCAGAATTGATATAACAACGCCTGGCACAAACTCCTGAAAAATTATGACGAAGACTGAATTGATGCAGCGCAATTTATACCGGTTAGTCGCTGTTTTGCTAGCGGTAAAGTTTCCTATAACTCGCTATTTATTGATCTGGATTAAGACAATAAATTTCCAGATATGTAGTGTTAAAGTGGTTGTTAATTAGATGTCACAACATCATCATATAATTAAGAATATAATTACCTTTTCCGCAATTATTTAACCTCGATCTGGAAAGCTAAGTGCCAATTGTTTGACAAAGATCCAGCGTCTTTTCCCTTCTTTACCCTGATGACAGAGTAAGCATAGCCGCTGTTTTTGAAACCGTTACGCTTTTTGCCCCTGTTTTCGGCGGGTTATTACCAAAAAAAAGCCACCCGAAGGTGGCTTTTTAATGTCAGTCAATACTGGCTTATTTGATTGGCAGAACCGCTTTAACCGCGTCGCCAATGTCTGCCAGGCTGCGTACGGTTTTCACACCGGCCGCTTCCAGCGCAGCAAATTTCTCATCAGCAGTACCTTTACCACCGGCAATGATGGCGCCTGCGTGGCCCATACGTTTGCCTTTCGGTGCAGTCACACCCGCGATGTAGCCGACAACCGGCTTGGTCACGTGTGCTTTGATGTAGGCTGCTGCTTCTTCTTCCGCACTACCACCGATCTCACCGATCATCACGATCACTTCGGTCTGTGGATCTTCCTGGAACAATTTCAGGATGTCGATGAAGTTAGAGCCTGGGATCGGGTCGCCACCGATACCTACGCAGGTTGACTGGCCGTAGCCGATGTCAGTGGTCTGCTTAACGGCTTCATAAGTCAGCGTACCTGAACGCGATACGATACCGACGCGGCCTGGCTGGTGAATGTGGCCCGGCATGATACCGATCTTACATTCGCCTGGGGTGATCACGCCTGGGCAGTTCGGGCCGATCATGCGTACGCCAGCTTCATCCAGCTTCACTTTCACGGTCAGCATATCCAGCGTTGGGATACCTTCGGTGATGGTGATGATCAGTTTGATGCCTGCATCGATCGCTTCCAGAATACCGTCTTTGCAGAACGGCGCTGGAACGTAGATAACGGTGGCGGTTGCGCCTGTCGCTTCTAC
>NZ_DAMBSA010000099.1:8570-10896 GCF_032054795.1 Pantoea sp. CTOTU49201 | reverse complement strand
GCTTCTACTGCTTCACGCACGGTGTTGAACACCGGCAGGCCGAGATGCGTGGTGCCGCCTTTGCCTGGCGTCACACCGCCAACCAGCTGCGTACCGTAGGCCAGCGCCTGCTCAGAGTGGAACGTCCCTTGACCACCGGTGAAACCCTGGCAAATGACTTTGGTGTTTTTGTCGATCAAAATGGACATTATTTACCCTCCGCTGCAGCTACAACACGCTGTGCAGCGTCTGTCAGGCTGGTTGCTGCAATGATGTTCAGACCGCTGTCCGCCAATTTCTTAGCGCCCAGCTCGGCGTTGTTACCTTCCAGACGTACCACAACTGGTACGTTCACACCCACTTCTGCCACTGCACCGATGATGCCGTCTGCGATCAGGTCGCAACGTACGATGCCGCCGAAGATGTTAACGAACACGGCTTTTACCGCATCGTCAGACAGGATGATTTTGAAGGCTTCGGTCACGCGCTCTTTGGTTGCGCCGCCACCAACGTCCAGGAAGTTTGCTGGCTCACCACCGTGGTGTTTCACGATGTCCATGGTGCCCATCGCCAGACCGGCGCCGTTCACCATACAGCCGATGTTGCCATCCAGCGCAACGTAGTTCAGTTCCCACTGCGTAGCGTGTGCTTCACGTGGATCTTCCTGGCTCGGATCGCGCATTTCACGCAGTTCCGGCTGACGGAACAGTGCGTTGCCGTCTGCACCCAGTTTGCCGTCGAGGCAGATCAGGTCGCCCTGCTTAGTGATCACCAGCGGGTTGATCTCAACCATCGCCAGATCGCGCTCGAGGAACATGGTCGCCAGACCCATAAAGATTTTGGTGAACTGGCTTACTTGCTTACCGGTCAGGCCGAGTTTGAACGCCAACTCGCGGCCCTGATACGGCTGTGGACCTGCTAATGGATCCAGCGCCATTTTGTGGATCAAGTGTGGCGTTTCTTCTGCCACTTTCTCAATCTCAACACCGCCTTCAGTCGAGGCCATGAAAATCACGCGACGAGTCGCACGGTCAACAACCGCACCCAGATACAGCTCCTGATCGATATCAGTCGCGGCTTCAACCAGAATCTGGTTTACCGGCTGGCCGTGCGCATCAGTTTGATAGGTCACCAGACGCTTGCCCAGCCAATGCTCAGCAAAAGCACGAATGTCTTCTTTGCTGTTAACTACTTTCACGCCACCCGCTTTGCCGCGGCCACCGGCATGAACCTGACATTTCACGACCCACGGACCTGCGCCAATTTTAGACGCGGCTTCTTCGGCTTCACGTGGCGTGGTGCAGGCGTAGCCTGTCGGTGCTGGCATGCCATAGCGTGCAAACAGCTGCTTCGCCTGGTATTCATGTAAATTCATGATGTTCTATCCATTCAGGTATGAGTTTGGGCGCGCCTTCACACCGCGCGCCCGGCGAAATTAGACGTCCAGCAGCAGGCGAGCTGGATCTTCCAGCATCTCTTTCACCGCGACCAGATAGCCAACGGATTCACGACCATCAATCAAACGGTGATCGTAAGAGAGCGCCAGATACATCATTGGCAGAATCACAACCTGACCATTGACCGCCATTGGGCGCTCTTTGATGGCGTGCATGCCCAGAATCGCGCTCTGCGGTGGGTTGATGATTGGCGTAGACATCAGCGAACCAAACACACCACCGTTGGTGATGGTGAAGTTACCGCCGGTCAGCTCTTCAACCGTCAACTTGCCGTCACGGCCTTTCACCGCCAGCTCTTTAATTTTCTTCTCAATGTCGGCCATGCTCAGCGCATCAACATCTTTCAGCACTGGCGTTACCAGACCACGCGGAGTAGAAACCGCAATGCTCACATCGAAATAGTTGTGGTAAACCACATCTTCGCCATCAATTGACGCGTTCACTTCCGGGAAGCGTTTCAGCGCTTCAACCACCGCTTTGATGTAGAAGGACATGAAGCCCAGACGCACGCCATGACGCTTCTCGAACGCATCGCCGTACTGCTTGCGCAGGTCCATGATTGGCTTCATGTTGATTTCGTTGAACGTGGTCAACATCGCGGTGCTGTTTTTCGCTTCCAGCAGACGCTCGGCAACACGCTTACGCAGACGCGTCATCGGCACGCGTTTTTCGCTGCGGTTAGCCACAGCGGCCTGCGGTGCAGCAGCAGCGGCTGGCGCTGGTGCGGCTTTGCCACCGTCGGCTTTCTTCGCCAGATGTTTTTCCACATCTTCACGCGTCAGACGGCCGCCAACGCCGGTGCCTTTGATCTGGCTGGCATCGAGGTTGTTTTCAGCAATCAGACGGCGAACCGCTGGGCTGAGCGCATCGTTGCTCTCTTCTTCCAGAGA
>NZ_DAMBSA010000099.1:0-8560 GCF_032054795.1 Pantoea sp. CTOTU49201 | reverse complement strand
CAGAGAAGCGGTCTGACGCTGTGCTGGTGTAGACTCTTTGCTTTCCGCTTTTGCCGCAGTCTCTTTCCCGCCGCTGTTGCCCTCTTTCAGACGGCCCAGAATCTGACGAGAAGTGACGGTAGCGCCTTCATCTTCCAGCACGGCTTCCAGAATGCCGTCCGCTGAAGCAGGCACTTCCAGCACCACTTTGTCAGTTTCAATCTCTACCAGTACTTCATCGCGGCTCACGGAGTCGCCGGGTTTTTTGTGCCAGGTTGCAACCGTTGCGTCCGCTACGGATTCAGGCAAATCGGGAACGAGAATTTCTACGCTACTCATTTTCTTTCCTTTTTATTAACCAAGGTTCAGCGCGTCATTAACCAGGTCTTGCTGCTGTTTTTGATGTACGGACATGTAGCCCACGGCCGGTGAAGCAGAAGCCGGACGGCCTGCATAACGCAGTGACGCACCAAATGGAACCACTTCGCGGAAATGATGCTGACTGCAATACCATGCGCCCTGATTCAGCGGCTCTTCCTGACACCACACGAAATCCTGCACATGAGCATAGTTTTTCAATACGTCCTGCACGACTTTGTGCGGGAACGGATAGAGTTGTTCGATACGCACGATAGCCACGTCGGTCTGCTCGTTTTTACGACGCTGCTCCAGCAGATCGTAATAAACTTTGCCCGAACACAGTACGACGCGTTTAACCTGCTGCGGATCGAGATCGTCGATCTCACCAATCGCCGGCTGGAAGCTGCCAGTGGCCAACTCTTCCAGGCTGGAAATCGCCAGCGGATGACGCAGCAGTGATTTTGGTGACATGACGATCAGCGGACGGCGCATACCGCGCAGCGCCTGACGACGCAGCATGTGGTAAACCTGCGCTGGCGTTGAAGGCACGCACACCTGCATATTCTGTTCAGCACAGAGTTGCAGATAACGCTCCAGACGCGCTGAGGAGTGCTCAGGACCCTGACCTTCATAACCGTGCGGCAGCAACATTACCAGGCCACACATACGGCCCCATTTCTGCTCGCCGGAACTGATGAACTGGTCGATCACCACCTGCGCACCGTTGGCGAAGTCGCCGAACTGCGCTTCCCAAATGGTCAGCACGCGCGGTTCTGCGGTGGCGTAACCATATTCGAAGGCCAGTACCGCTTCTTCAGACAGCACGGAATCCCACACTTTGAACTGACCCTGACCGTTATGGACATGGTGCAGCGGCGTGTAGGTTGAGCCGTTGGTCTGGTTGTGGATCACCGCATGACGATGGAAGAAGGTACCGCGACCGGTATCTTCACCGGATAGACGCACCGGAATTCCTTCGTCAACCAGCGTGGCGTAAGCGAGGTTTTCAGCACCGCCCCAGTCGAAGGCTTTGTTGCCTTCGGCCATCTCTTTGCGATCGTTGTAGATCTTGGCCACGCGAGACTGCACTTCTACCGATTCCGGTACGCTGCTGATGCGGCGCGCCAGTTCCTGCAGGCGTTTCAGTTCCACAGTTGCCGGGTAGCTTTCGTCCCACTCGTGGTTCAGATACGGCGACCAGGTGAATGAATGCAGGCTCATCGGACGCCATTCCGGCACCACGCATTCGCCTTCATCCAGCGCGTCGCGGTACAGGTTAACCATCTCAGTGGCATCTTCGGTGGTCGCAACACCTTCGCTTTCCAGCTGATCGGCGTAGATTTTACGCGGCGTTGGATGCTTTTTGATTTTCTGGTACATCAACGGCTGAGTTGCACTTGGCTCGTCGGCTTCGTTGTGGCCGTGACGGCGGTAGCACACCAGATCGATAAACACATCACGTTTAAAGGTGTTGCGATAATCCAGCGCCAGGCGAGTCACAAACGCCACCGCTTCTGGATCGTCCGCGTTAACGTGGAAAATCGGTGCCAGCACCATCTTGCCGATATCAGTACAGTACGGCGTAGAACGCGCATCTTTCGGGTTGGAGGTGGTGAAACCAACCTGGTTGTTGATCACGATGCGAACGGTACCGCCCACTTCGTAACCACGCGCCTGCGACATGTTCAGGGTTTCCTGCACCACGCCCTGGCCGATAACGGCAGCATCACCGTGAATGGTGATTGGCAGAACTTTGTTGCTGCTTGGCTCAGCCAGACGATCCAGACGCGCACGCACCGAACCCATTACGACCGGGCTCACGATTTCCAGATGCGACGGGTTGAACGCCAGCGCCAGGTGCACCAGGCCGCCTTCGGTTTCGACGTCAGACGAGAAGCCCATGTGGTACTTCACGTCGCCGGTGCCGAGGTGTTCTTTGTGCTTGCCGGAGAATTCGTCGAACAGATCCTGAGGCTTCTTACCTAAGACGTTAATCAGTACGTTGAGACGACCACGGTGCGCCATACCCAGCACCACTTCGCGCGTACCGCTTTTGCCGGCGTGACGAATCATCTCGCGCAGCATGGGCACCAGTGCATCACCGCCTTCCAGCGAGAAGCGCTTCGCACCCGGGAATTTCGCGCCCAGATATTTTTCCAAGCCTTCTGCCGCAGTCAGCTCTTTCAGGAAACCTTTTTTCTCGTCGCTGCTGAAAGACGCGTGGCCCACCACCGATTCCAGACGCTGCTGAATCCAGCGCTTCTCATCGGTGTTGTTGATGTGCATGTACTCTGCACCAATCGAGCCACAGTAAGTCTGCTGCAGCGCCGCAAACAGATCGGCCAGCTTCATAGTCTCTTTGCCGATAGCAAAAGAACCTACGTTAAAGCTTTCCTGAAAATCGGCGTCGGTCAGATCGTGATAAGCCGGATCGAGGTCGGCTACCGTGTCCTGTTTCCACAGGCCAAGCGGATCGAGGTTGGCATGCTGATGGCCGCGGAAGCGGAACGCATTAATCAGCTGCAGCACTTTAACCTGTTTGGAGTTGGTTGCCGGATCGGTCACGGTTGATGTGTAACGCGTGGCGTCTTTAGCCAGGCGGCGGAAGTAATCACGCGTGGTGGAGTGAAATTGCTCAGGTTTCACGCCAGTGCCCGGCAGCTGTTGGAACAGCTCGCGCCACATGTCATCAACTGAGTCAGGATCGGTCAGGAAATCCTCATAGAGTTGCTCTATGTAAGATTGGTTCGCGCCGGCCAGCCAGGAGGAGTCCAGCCAGGGTTTCATCGCGCTGTTCTGCATTGTGATCCCTTAAGCATTAATCTGCTTTTTATGAGGTTTCATTTTTTACCGCTTACGCGGCTTGCCGTAGTGAGTTCAGCGATACGAACCTGTGCGCTACCGGCGCCTGGCTCGTAAGGGAACCTTTATAAGCGTGGTCAGCACCGCGCTTATAGAGGCTTCCGTAAACATCCGGGAACCTGGGTTCCCGGAGAGTGACTTTCTGTTACGCCCCGCGTTGCAGCAGCATCGACTTAATATGGCCGATGGCGCGCGTTGGGTTTAGGCCTTTCGGGCACACGCTCACACAGTTCATGATGCTGTGACAGCGGAAAACACTGAAAGCATCGTTTAGATTGTCGAGACGCGCATTGGTTTCCGTATCGCGGCTGTCGATCAGGAAACGGTAAGCGGCCAGCAGGCCAGCCGGACCAACAAACTTGTCCGGATTCCACCAGAACGACGGGCACGACGTTGAGCAGCAGGCGCAGAGAATACACTCGTACAAACCATCCAGATGCTCACGCTCAGCAGGGCTCTGTAAATGCTCGCGTGCCGGTGGATTTTCCCCATTATTCAACAGGAAAGGCTTAATCTTCTCATACTGTGCATAGAATTGTCCCATGTCTACCACGAGGTCGCGGATCACCGGCAAACCAGGCAGTGGACGGATAACAATTTTCTTCGTGCCGTTACCCAGCGCAGAGATCGGCGTGATACATGCCAGACCGTTTTTACCGTTCATGTTCAGACCATCTGAACCGCACACGCCTTCACGGCATGAGCGACGGAAAGCCAGCGTTGGGTCTTTCTCTTTCAGACGGATCAGCGCATCTAGCAGCATCATGTCGCGACCATCTTCCGACTCCAGCGTGTATTCCTGCATACGCGGTTTGTCGTCGACTTCCGGGTTGTAACGATAGATAGAAAATTCGAGTCTCATGATGATCTCCGCAATTAGTAGGTACGCGCTTTCGGCGGGAAGGCCGCACGCAGTTTCGGTTGCATGTTCACCTCACGGCGCGTCATGCTTTCCGTCTGCGGAACATAGAGACTGTGGCACAGCCAGTTTTCATCATCGCGATCCGGGAAGTCGAAGCGGCTATGCGCGCCACGGCTTTCGGTACGGAAGTTGGCGGCGACAGCGGTGGCGTAAGCGGTTTCCATCAGGTTATCCAGCTCAAGGCACTCGATACGCTGGGTGTTGAAGTCTGGCGAACGGTCATCAAGACGCGCTGATTTCAGACGCTCACGAATCACTTTCAGCTCTTCCAGACCTTCACGCATCGCATCGCCATCGCGGAATACGGAGAAGTTGTTCTGCATGCAGCGCTGCAGCGCTTTACGGATTTCGACAGGATCTTCACCGGTGGTGTTATTTTCCCAACGGTTGAAGCGCGCCATCGCTTCATCAAGATTTTCCTGCGTGGCTTCACGCAGTTCGCCCTGCTCTTCAATACACTCCAGCAGATGCACACCGGCTGCGCGGCCGAACACCACCAGATCGAGCAGCGAGTTGCCGCCGAGGCGGTTAGCGCCGTGTACCGATACGCAGGCGATTTCGCCGACAGCGAACAGACCCGGAATCACCTCATCCTGGCCCTGCTCATTCACGCGCAGCGCCTGGCCGGTCACTTTGGTCGGCACCCCGCCCATCATGTAGTGGCAGGTTGGGATCACCGGAATCGGTTCTTTGATTGGGTCAACGTGCGCAAAGGTGCGCGACAGCTCAAGGATGCCTGGCAGACGCGATTCCAGTACATCGGCACCGAGATGGTCGAGCTTCAGTTTAATGTGCGGACCCCAAGGGCCATCGCAACCGCGACCTTCACGGATTTCCACCATCATGGAACGTGCAACCACATCACGACCCGCCAGATCTTTGGCGTTCGGCGCGTAACGTTCCATGAAGCGTTCACCGTGCTTATTCAGCAGGTAACCACCTTCACCACGGCAACCTTCAGTAACCAGCACGCCCGCACCGGCAATACCGGTTGGGTGGAACTGCCACATTTCCATATCCTGCACCGGCACGCCTGCGCGCAGCGCCATGCCAACGCCGTCACCAGTATTGATGTGAGCATTAGTGGTGGACTGGTAAATACGGCCCGCGCCGCCGGTCGCCAGAATGGTGGCCTTGGCTTTGAAATAGACGGTTTCGCCAGTTTCCATGCAGATAGCCGTACAGCCGACAATCGCACCGTCTTCGTTTTTCACCAGATCCAGCGCATACCATTCGGAGAAGATGGTGGTTTTGTTCTTCAGGTTCTGCTGATACAGCGTATGCAGCAAGGCGTGGCCGGTACGGTCGGCCGCAGCAGCGGTACGCGCCGCCTGCTCACCGCCGAAATTCTTCGACTGACCACCAAACGGACGCTGATAGACGCGGCCGTCATCAAGACGGGAGAAAGGCAATCCCATATGTTCCAGTTCCAGAATCGCTTCTGGACCGACATGACACATATATTCGATCGCGTCCTGGTCGCCGATAAAGTCGGAACCTTTGACGGTATCGTACATGTGCCATTCCCAGTTATCGTCATGGGTGTTACCCAGCGCGACGGTAATACCGCCCTGCGCCGATACAGTATGGGAACGGGTTGGGAAAACTTTGGATAACAGGGCACAAGTCTGGCCCGATTGGGAGATTTGCAAGGCGGCACGCATACCTGCGCCACCCGCGCCGATCACCACGGCATCAAATTCTCTGACTGGCAAACTCATTTACACACCCCACACCACAACAAATCCATAAATTGCGTACGACAACAGCGCAACCACAATCACAAACTGCAGCAGCAAACGGGTTGCTACTGGTTTCACGTAGTCAGTCAGCACTTGCCACATTCCAATCCAGCCGTGGATGAGAATCGAGAACAGTGTCAACATGGTGAACACTTTAGTGAAGGCGGATGAGAAGAAGCCATGCCAGACGTCATACGTCAGCGTGCCTGTCATCACGACAAAACCGAGGATGTAGATGATGTAAAGCGTCATTAAGATTGCAGCAGCACGCAGTAACAGCCAGTCATGGATACCGTTGCGTCCTAATGCAGAAGCATTGCTTACCATACGAGGACTCCAGCCAAAATTGAGAGCACGACAGTGATAACAAAAGCCGCTTGCGCGGAACGGGTTCCCACCTGCAGGGTTTCTTCCATAAAGCCAAAATCAGCCAACATATGACGAATACCGCCCACGACGTGATACGCCAGCGCAGTTAAAATGCCCCACATGATGAATTTGGCAAAGAAGCTATCCATGATGGATGCCGCTTGCAGGAAACCTTCAGGAGAAGAGAGGGAGAGACCCAGTAACCAGAGCAGAATTCCGAGAGCGACAAAGGTAATCACGCCGGAGACGCGGTGGAGAATGGACGATATTGCAGTAACGGGAAACCGGATCGTCGAGAGATCCAAGTTAACAGGTCTTTGTTTTTTCACGGTTTTGCCCACACAGCTCTTTTTTATTTTGCTTCCTCCGGTCCTGAGTTGCATCAGAGACACAGCGTGTGTTCAGACTGCAACCGCCACCAAAATAGCAACATCCAGTGTTAAATAAAGCGGGTAAAACGCTGGGTGGCTCCTGGTGTCAGGGTGTTCCGGAGACCTGGCCGCAGTATAGGAGGATCACATTCTGATTACAATTCCCCTACAATCTCTTTGGTCACATTTAGGCTGAACAGTGATCACCTTCACGAATTTCACAATTTATACATTTTTAATTATCTGATTTGACAAAGAATCAACATTTCAGTTACAAACAATCGCATTAAAGCCCTATGATGCACAAAAGTTATGGGGATACACTTTCCCCTAAGCTCAAGTTATGTAACATTGCCAATACAAGTTATATAAAGCATCAGGTTATTGGTTACCAAGAAGTTATGTCGTGACAGGAACTTTAACATCCTCGATGTGCAGCATGTCATGCCCCGATGCCACCGAATGGCCCAAATTCAGCGATTACTCTGTAACCTTGCCTAACCAACGTTACCGTAGAGTGATGCTGGGAAGATTGTGGTTTTATGCAACATGGAGGCTATTCTGGTGTCTAAGATCCTTACCTTAAAGGCGCTATGGAGACGAAATAATGACAGATAAAAAAGTGACGCTAACCCTACAAGATAATACGTCTGTTGAACTGGACGTGATGCAAGGCACGCTGGGACAAGATGTTGTTGATGTCCGCGCCCTTGGCTCTCAAGGCCTGTTCACCTTCGATCCCGGCTTCACCTCTACGGCGTCCTGCGAATCTAAAATCACCTTTATTGATGGTGACGAAGGTATTCTGTTACACCGTGGTTTCCCGATTGACCAGTTGGCAACCCACTCAAACTATCTTGAAGTGTGTTACATCCTGCTGAATGGCGAAGCCCCGACCCAAGCCCAGTTCGAAGAGTTCCGCACCACCGTTACCCGCCACACCATGATCCACGAGCAAATCACTCGACTGTTCCACGGCTTCCGTCGCGATTCGCATCCAATGGCGGTGATGTGTGGTGTGACCGGTGCGCTGGCGGCGTTTTATCACGACTCTTTAGACGTCAACATTGAACGTCACCGTGAAATCGCTGCGTTCCGCCTGCTGTCGAAAATGCCGACCATGGCGGCGATGTGCTACAAGTATTCGATTGGCCAGCCGTTTGTGTATCCGCGTAACGACCTCTCTTATGCCGGTAACTTCCTGCACATGATGTTCGCCACGCCGTGCGAAGAGTACAAAGTGAATCCAGTACTGGAACGCGCGATGGACCGTATTCTGATTCTGCACGCCGACCATGAGCAGAATGCTTCAACCTCTACCGTGCGTACCGCAGGCTCTTCAGGCGCGAACCCGTTTGCCTGTATCGCCGCCGGTATCGCTTCACTGTGGGGACCGGCGCACGGCGGTGCCAACGAAGCGACACTGCGCATGCTGGAAGAGATCAGCACCGTTGATCACATCCCTGAGTTTGTTAAACGTGCGAAAGATAAGAACGATTCGTTCCGTCTGATGGGCTTCGGCCACCGCGTGTATAAAAACTACGATCCACGTGCCACCGTGATGCGCGATACCTGTCACGAAGTACTGAACGAACTGGGCATGAAAGATGATCTACTGGAAGTGGCGATGGAGCTGGAACACATCGCGCTGAATGACCCGTACTTCATCGAGCGTAAACTCTATCCAAACGTCGATTTCTATTCAGGCATCATTCTGAAAGCGATGGGCATTCCGTCTTCCATGTTTACCGTTATCTTCGCGATGGCGCGTACCGTGGGCTGGATTGCACACTGGAAAGAGATGCATGACGAAGGCATGAAAATCGCCCGTCCGCGTCAGCTGTATACCGGTTATACCGAGCGTCCATTCACCTCGGCGCTGGATAAATAAGAGAAAGGCGGCCATCTGGCCGCCTTTCTTATTACGCTACAACTGGCATCCCGGACACCAATAA
>NZ_DAMBSA010000098.1:0-12718 GCF_032054795.1 Pantoea sp. CTOTU49201 | reverse complement strand
ACACAATGGCTGCGGATTACGCTGTTAGTGATGCTTGTGGTGGTCGCGTTATCTACCCATGCTATTCACTGGTAGATCATGCTGACCTGCCAACAGTCGAGCGACACCCGGACAACGAGCCGAGGACCGAACGAAGAAGAGCGTGGAGGTTGGCATGAACAAAGAGCCACGCATCTATGGAAGCCGATGGGATAAAGCTCGATTGCGATTCCTGCAGCAACATCCTCTATGCGCGATGTGTGATCAGCAGGGAAGAATCACAGCGGCCACAGTCGTTGACCACATCGAACCTCATAAGCTGAAAGACGCGCTTAAGTCCGGCAACCCGCTGGCGATATCGAAAGCACAGCTCTTGTTCTGGGACAAAGGGAACTGGCAGCCACTGTGCAAGCCGCATCACGATTCAACCAAACAGAGAATGGAGAACAGCGGCACTGTCATTGGCTGTGATGCCAACGGCTATCCACTCGACCCGGCGTCTCACTGGAGTAAGTAATGACACAAGACCAACAAACGATCCTGATGTTCAAAGGGCTCATCGCTTCACTACCTGATGAGAGTCAGAAGAAAGTAAAGGATGCCGCGCAATGTATTCGTGATTTGATGGCTTCTTACCCAGACGGCGAAGCGGCTATTGCACTTGGATTGATTGGTGCAGAGCTGCAATGCGATGACCGTGAACATATCACCAAGTGAAATCACCCCCACTTGAAATGATATTGATTCTCATTTGTTGGTGGGGGGAGGGTAAATCTTCAAACCGTTTGCCCTAAATGACCGACGCCTAACTTTTGATTTAACGCTAACCCGATTTTTTCCATTTTTCTAAGAGTCAAAGGTGTTGACAAATGGCAGAAAAAAGAACCCGTTCGGACAGTTCGACTGCGGCGGTTCAGGCCATGCAAAATGCGACAGTGGACACCATCGCGCCCCCGTCCCATGCGGGTTTGGAAAAAAAAGCCGAACCGTTCTGGCATGACAACATCAGATCGAAAGCTCTGGATAGTTGGACGCCAGCAGACCTGCTTGCCGCTGTGGAATTGGCAAATAATCAGCTCTATATAACCGTTTTACGCAAAGATTTACGTAAAGAAGAACGTATCCGTGGTGAAGAGCGTAATGAAGGGCTAATTAAAGACCTGCGTAAGCAAATTACCGAGTTACAGCGAACCATCCTCGCTCAGCGCCGTGATCTGCAAATTCATTCCCACGCTACGAATGGTGAGAGCCGCGACCAGAAAAACCGAAATCAGAATGATCGCGCCGCGCGAAATACAAAAACGCAGCATGCCGATGAAGAAGATAATCTGATCGCTTTCCCCAAACACGGATAACAACTTATGACGCGAGGTGAGCGTGTTATAGCGTTCATTGAGCGCTATTGCATCGTGCCAGAAGGCAATCTTGTAGGTCAGGCCATGCGGCTAGACCCGTTCCAGAAACATTTCATCCTTGATACCTATGACAACCCAGTCGGAACCGACATGGCGATACTCAGTATTGCTCGTAAAAACGGCAAGACAGGTTTGATTGCTGGGATCATGCTGGCCCACCTGGTGGGTCCGGAAGCTAAACAGAACTCCCAGATTGTCAGCGGTGCACTGAGTCGTGAGCAGGCATCAATAGTTTTTGAGCTGGCCGTGAAAATGGTAAATCTCAGCCCTGAGCTTAAAGACATCGTTCACATCACACCCAGTGGGAAAAAACTTATTGGATTGCCCTGCAACGTGATTTACCGCGCGCTTTCGGCGGAAGGGAAAACAACGCACGGCCTGTCTCCAATACTGGCAATCCTGGATGAAACCGGTCAGGTGCGCGGGCCGCAGGATGATTTCATAGACGCGATCACCACGGCTCAGGGCGCTCATGAAAACCCGCTGCTGATAGTTATCAGCACACAGGCGGCAAATGATGCAGACCTGCTGAGCATCTGGATAGATGATGCGGTGAAGTCGAAAGACCCGCATATAGTCTGCCATGTTTACGAAGCACCCAAAGATGCAGACATAAGCCAGCGCGAATCCTGGGTGGCGGCAAATCCGGCGCTCGGAACTTTCCGTTCTGAAAAGGATATGGCACGGCAGGCTGAAAAGGCCGGACGCATGCCAAGTTTTGAGAACACATTTCGCAACCTGAATTTAAATCAGCGCGTATCAACGGTATCACCGTTCATTTCCCGCAACGTATGGGAGATTTGCGGCGGACAGCCGCTTAACACTCCGAGAAAGTGGTATGCAGGTCTGGACCTGTCAGCACGTAATGACTTAACAGCCTTCGTAATCGCCGGTGAATCCGATGATGGGGTATGGGATTTCTTCCCTTACTTCTGGACGCCAGAAAAAACTCTCGAAGAGAGAACTAAAACCGACCGCGCGCCATATGACGTATGGGTAAGAGAAGGTCTGCTGAGAACGACGCCCGGCGCATCGGTGGATTACGCCTTTGTAGTAAATGACATTGCTGAAATCATTGGTGACTTTGACCTCACGTCAATGGCGTTTGACCGCTGGCGCATAGATCAATTCAGGAAGGAAGCTGATGCGATCGGTTTATCGCTGCCGCTTACTGAGTTTGGTCAGGGCTTCAAAGACATGGGTCCGGCTGTAGATACCCTGGAATCACTGATGCTTAACGGGCGCGTCAGGCACGGTATGCATCCGGTGCTGACAATGTGCGCGGTCAATGCGGTGGTGGTTAAGGACGCAGCCGGTAACAGAAAACTCGATAAATCCAAGGCAACTGGGCGCATTGATGGCATGGTCGCGATGACCATGTCAGTTGGTGCGGCTAATGGGGAGGTCACTGAGCAAGGTGGTGACTTTGAAGATTTCATTTTCCGACCGCTGAGCATGTGATGGAAGAACCAAAATACACAATTGACCTGCGAACCAATAATGGGCTGTGGGCAAAACTGCAGTCCTGGTTTGTAGGCGGGCGGTTAGTCACCCCCAATCAGGGATCGCAAACCGGGCCGGTATCTGCACACGGACACCTCGGCGATTCTGCTGTAAATGATGAAAGAATTCTTCAGATTTCTACCGTGTGGCGCTGTGTAAGTCTTATCTCGACGCTCACCGCCTGTTTACCGCTTGATGTTTTCGAAACCGACAAAAGCAATAACCGTAGCAAGGTAGACATGAGCAACCCTTTGGCGCGGCTGCTTCGGTATTCACCAAACCAGTACATGACCGCCCAGGAGTTCAGGGAGGCTATGACAATGCAGCTCTGTTTTTACGGTAATGCTTATGCGCTGGTGGAGCGAAATGGCGCGGGTGACGTGATAAGCCTCCTGCCGCTTCAGTCCGCCAATATGGACGTGAAAATGGTCGGCAAAAAGCTGGTTTATCGCTATCAGCGCGACAGCGAATATGCTGATTTTGCCCAAAAAGAGATATTCCACCTCAAAGGATTTGGCTTTACCGGTCTGGTGGGGCTTTCGCCGATCGCTTTCGCCTGTAAATCAGCGGGCGTGGCGGTTGCGATGGAAGATCAGCAGCGGGATTTCTTCGCCAATGGCGCAAAGTCACCGCAAATTCTGTCCACCGGTGAAAAAGTTCTTACCGAAGCTCAGCGGTCGCAGGTTGAAGAAAATTTCAAAGAAATTGCTGGTGGTCCCGTTAAAAAACGGCTGTGGATTCTGGAAGCTGGCTTCTCAACCTCTGCAATTGGCGTAACACCGCAGGATGCCGAAATGATGGCGTCACGTAAGTTTCAGGTAAGCGAGCTTGCTCGCTTCTTTGGCGTTCCTCCGCACCTTGTAGGTGACGTTGAAAAATCAACGAGCTGGGGAACCGGCATTGAGCAGCAGAATCTCGGATTTCTCCAGTACACGCTGCAGCCCTACATATCACGCTGGGAAAACAGCATACAGCGCTGGCTGATTACGCCGTCCGACGTTGGCCGGTACCATGCCGAACATAACCTTGATGGTCTCCTTCGCGGTGATTCAGCTTCCCGCGCAGCCTTCATGAAGGCGATGGGTGAAGCCGGTCTGCGTACCATTAATGAGATGCGGCGAACCGACAATATGCCGCCTTTACCGGGCGGCGACGTAGCAATGCGTCAGGCACAGTACGTGCCGATTACTGACTTAGGTAATAACAAAGAGCCCCGCGATGTCGGGGCTTAATTTTTATGGGGGCCGTGATGGCTGAGATCGTAAAAACGCTGTCGTTTGATGAGACCGAAATCAAGTTTACCGGCGACGGTAAACAAGGGATTTTCGAAGGTTATGCCTCCGTGTTTAACAACACCGATTCTGACGGCGACATCATCCTGCCGGGAGCATTTAAAAACGCGCTGACCAGTCAGAGCCGTAAGGTGGCGATGTTTTTCAATCATAAAACGTGGGAACTGCCGGTCGGTAAATGGGACAGCCTGGCAGAAGATGATAAAGGGCTGTATGTCAGAGGACAGCTCACACCGGGTCACAGTGGCGCAACCGACCTTAAAGCTGCGATGCAGCACGGCACTGTTGAGGGTATGTCAGTTGGATTTTCAGTCAACAAAGACGATTACTCAGTCGGCACCAGCGGACGCATCTTCAAAAATATCGCAGCGCTACGTGAAATCAGTGTGTGCACCTTCCCGGCCAATGAGCTTGCAGGCGTAGCAGCCATGAAAAGCGTAGATGGCATTGAAACCATTCGTGATGTGGAGAACTGGCTGAGGGATTCAGTCGGACTCACCAAGTCACAGGCAGTTGGGCTAATAGCCCGGTTTAAGTCAGCGATTCGGAGCGAGTCCGGGGGCGACGAAAACGAAGCACAAATTAACGCTCTGCTTAAGAGCATGCAGAACTTCAATTCTAATTTAGGAAAATAACATGTCCGAACTCGCGCAAATTCAGAAAGCCATCGAAGAGTCTCAGTCGAAAATGACACAGCTGTTTGATGCACAGAAAGCCGAAATTGAAAGCACAGGCAAAGTCTCGAAACAGCTGCAGGATGATTTAGCAAAAGTTAACGAAGAGCTGCAGAAGTCTGGCACTCGACTTTTCGACCTTGAGCAGAAACTGGCATCCGGCGCTGAAAATCCGGGTGAGAAAAAATCATTCGCCGAACGCGCAGCCGAAGAGCTGCAAAAATCATGGAACGGCAGTAAAGGCAGTTTTGAAGCCAAAACCTTCAACAAATCGCTGGGTAGTGATGCAGCTTCAGCGGGCAATCTGATCCAGCCGATGCAGGTTCCGGGCATTTTGATGCCGGGCCTGCGCCGACTGACCATTCGTGACCTGCTGGCACAGGGTCGTATTTCCAGTAACTCACTGGAATATGTGCGCGAAGAAGTGTTCACCAACAGCGCCGACATCGTGGCAGAGAAGGCGCTAAAGCCTGAATCTGACATCACCTTCAGCAAGCACACAGCCAACGTGAAAACGGTAGCGCACTGGATTCAGGCATCCCGTCAGGTGATGGACGATGCACCTATGCTGCAATCGTATGTTAACAACCGTCTGATGTACGGTCTGGCGCTGAAGGAAGAGGTCCAACTGCTGAACGGTGATGGTACCGGAGATAATCTGGAAGGTTTGAACCACGTTGCGACGGCTTATGACACAGCGCTGAACGCAACAGGTGATACCCGCGCCGATATCATCGCTCACGCGATCTTCCAGGTGACTGAATCCGAGTTCAGCGCCTCCGGCATCATCCTTAACCCTCGCGACTGGCACAATATCGCGCTGCTTAAAGATGGCGATGGTCGTTACATCTTCGGTGGTCCACAGGCATTTACAAGTAACATCATGTGGGGATTGCCGGTTGTGCCAACTAAGGCGCAAGTAGCGGGCACGTTCACCGTTGGTGGTTTCGACATGGCGTCTCAGGTATGGGATCGCATGGATGCAACCGTGGAAGTCAGCCGTGAAGACCGCGACAACTTCGTGAAAAACATGCTGACCATCCTGTGTGAAGAGCGCCTTGCGCTGGCTAACTATCGCCCGACTGCAATCATCAAGGGCACCTTTGCTTCTGGTTCCTGATGAGGGAGGGCGGGGACACCCGCCCTTATAACGCATGGCGATAGATGTATTAGACGTTTTAAGTCTGAAATTGCTGAAGCAGCAGATTGAGTTTGAGGATGATGATCGCGACGACCTGATCACCATCTACGCTCAGGCTGCTTTTGATTACTGCTACCGCTGGTGCGATGAGCCAGCATGGAAAATTGCTTCTGACATTCCCGCCGCCGTAAAAGGTGCCGTGCTGCTGTGCTTCGCCGATATGTTTGAACACCGGACGGCGCAAAGCGAAGTACAGCTTTACGAAAACGCGACAGCAGAGCGGTTGATGTTTATTCACCGAAACTGGCGCGGGAAAGAAGATATTAAACCGGAGGAAGGTAGCTAATGGAGCCAGGACGTTTCCGTCACCGCGTAACCATTCAGAATTCCCGACATATAACGCTTCCATCCGGTCAGCCAAAAGATGAATGGTTTGATGTGGTTACGGGTTGTCCGGCAGAAGTAAAGGCGATCAGCGGGCGTGAACTTATGACGTCTGGCGCTGAAAAATCTGAAGCAACTATCAGAGTCTGGATGCGCTACCGGGCAGATATCACGGCAGCATCTCGCCTCGTTTGCACAAGTGGACCGCTTAAAGGCTGGGTGCTTGATGTATCTGGCACGCCGGTTCCGAATGCCACAGGTACGCGGCTGGAAATTCTCTGTAAACAGGGGGTGAAAACGTGATCACAACCGACCTCGATTTTTCCGGCCTGGCTGATTTGTCGCGAGACCTTGAGATACTGAGTAAAGCTGAAAGCCGTCAGGTATTACGTCGCGCTGTGAAAGCGGGTGCCGAACTGGTAGCCGAAGAGGTTGCCAACACAGCTCCGGTTCAGACCGGAAAGCTGAAAAGGAACATCGTTGTTCTGTTCGGTAAAGGTGCGCAGGGCACGGCGGTGGCGGGTGTTCACATTCGTGGTGTTAATCCTGATACGGGCAATAGCGATAACAAGATGAAAGCGGCTTCACCGAATAACGCATTTTACTGGCGTTTTCTGGAAGAAGGCACATCAAAGATGTCAGCGAAACCGTTCGTCAGGCCAGCCTTTGACAGTAAACAGGAAGAGGCATCTAAAGCCGCATTCGAAGAGATGCTTAAGGCCCTAGACGAGGTAATGAGCAAATGACCGAATCCGACATCTACCCGCTAATTAGCGGGATCGCCGGTAGTCAGGTTTATCCTTACGTAGTCCCTCTTAATGCTGAGGGTGAACCTTCAGTAAAACCACCCTGGGTAATCTTCACGATCGTAAGTGAAACATACGGCGATACACTGTGCGGACCAGCGGAAGAAAATGGCACCCTGCAGGTTGATGTCTACGCATTGACCACGGATGAGGCAAGAAATATTCGCGAACAGGCGGTGAACGCTTTGTCGGCCCTCATGTTCTCACAGATGCGAAAGCGAAACGGTTACGAGCCTGACACTGGCTTATACCGCGCCACGCTGGAAGTTCAGAGCCAGCAATAACCAACCCCATCAACCATGACCGGCATAAGCCGGTTTTTTTACGCCTGGAGAAAACATGAGCAGCAAATACGAAGTAACAAAGGGGATGACTTTTGCCGTCTCTGCCGCGCCAGTGACTGCTGAAGATTTTACGGACTCCGGTTTTCCCACTGCCAGCGTTAGCTGGCTTGAAGCCGCCTGCGCCACGAAAGAGATCAGCTATACAGGTGGTCAGAAAGGTGACATTGACGTTACCACGCTTTGCTCCACTGAGCAGGAGCAAACGAACGGTCTCGCCGCTCCGGCTGAGATGAGCATTACGCGTAACTGGGTCGGTGATGAAGAGGCTCAACAGGCACTGCAAACCGCCTATGAAAACGATGAGCTGCGCGCGCTGCGCGTTGTTTTCGCATCAGGCAACGGTTTTTATGTGCTGGTTGAAGTGCGTCAGAGCTCCTGGTCTGCGGCCACATCGTCAGTCGTAGGCGCTACCTACTCGCTGCGCGTGCGTGGCAAGCCGAAGACAATTATTGCTTCAGGTTCATAAGCGGCTCCGGCCGCTTTTCTTTTATCCGCAATAACTCGCTCACCGAGAATATGAAATGTCGAATACCGAAAAAACCACCGCATCACCGGCTTCATTACGCGCTCTGGCGCTTGCTCCATCGTCAGGGTTTCGTTCAAAAGTAATTACCGTCCCCGAATGGGATGACGCAAAAGTGATGCTGCGTGAGCCTTCCGGCGAAGCGTGGATGCGCTTTCGAGAAATTATGTCACCGGAACTGGCGGAGGGTGAAACAGAACCCAAGCTAACACCTCAGGAAACGTTTCTTCGCAACAAGAGCGCAGACGTGGTGATGCTCATTGATGTTCTGCTCGATGAGAACGGCGATCGTGTTTTCAGTGATGATGACGAGTCCATTGTTTCCGAAATCTATGGTCCGGTGCATACCCGCCTTCTTAATCAGGCGCTTAAGTTGGGCATCTCACAGGAAACTGCAGAGGCAAAGTAAAAGAGCCGCTGACTTTCTTCCTGATGACTCTGGCGCTGCGCCTTGGGCGAACTCTCAAAGAAATTCGCGAAACCCTCAGCGCCAGTGAGCTGAAAATGTGGATCGCCTATGACCGCCTCAGCCCTATTGGGGACTTTCGCGGTGATATTCAGGCTGCGCAGATTTCCGCTGCCGTAATGAATTCGCAGGGCGCTAAAACAACCATTAGCGATTTGCAGCTGAAGTGGGGCGAAGCCGAAGAAGAGAAAGAAACCAGCGGCCTTGAAGTCTGGATGGCAGGTCTTTAATTACCCGCGCCAGCGGGATTTACAGGGTGAACTATGGCAACGCTGCGCGAACTGATTATCAAAATCTCTGCGAACTCCAGTTCTTTCCAGTCAGAGATAGCGCGCGCCTCACGAATGGGTGCCGATTACTACCGGACGATGGAACAGGGCGGGCGTCGTGCCGCTGTGGCCGCGCGAGAAAGCCAGCGCGCGATTCAGGAGCTGAACGAGCAGTTGGTTTCTACTAAAGAGACCGCGCTGGAAATGACGGGCGTCTTTGCTGGTGCGTTTGCAGCCGGTCATCTTATCGAACTGGCCGATAACTGGAACGCGGTAAACGCGCGACTTAAGCAGGCTTCTCAGTCTACCAGTGAGTTTGCCACCGTACAGAAATCGCTGATGGATATCAGCCAGCGCACCGGCACCGCTTTTGACGACAACGCCAACCTTTATTCGCGCTCTGCTGCATCCATGCGTGAGTTTGGCTACAGCGCGCAGGAAGTACTGAAGGTAACAGAGGCGGTGTCTACCGGTCTGAAGCTTTCCGGGGCAAGTGCTGAGGAAAGCAGCTCCGTTATCACGCAATTCAGCCAGGCGCTTGCTCAGGGCGTGTTGCGCGGCGAAGAATTCAACGCCGTGAACGAATCCGGCGATCGTGTTATTCGTGCGCTTGCTGCCGGTATGGGGGTCGCGCGAAAAGACCTGAAAGCAATGGCCGATCAGGGCCAGCTTACCATTGATAAAGTGGTTCCTGCGCTGACCAGCCAGCTTGATAAGCTGCGGGGCGAGTTCTCATCCCTGCCTGAATCGGTCTCTGGCTCGGTCACTAAAGTACAGAACGCCTTCCAGCAGTGGGTAGGTGAGGCGAATACTACCTCCGGCGTCACGGCGTCACTTTCTGGCGTGCTGGAAGGTGTGGCGAAAAATATCGATTCGGTGGCTACGGTTGCCGGTGCGCTGGTTGCTGTCGGTGCCGCAAAATTCTTTGGAGGTATGGCATCGGGCGCAATCTCTGCTTCTGCCGGTATCGTAACGGCGTATAAGAGCGAAGTAGCACTCACGCAGGCTCAAATCCGTGGCACACAGATTTCAACTGCTAGAGCGCGCGCGGCTGTTTATCGTGCGCAGCAGGCTGTTGCAGCCGCAAGAGGAACCGCGACACAGGAAGCGGCTGAGCGCCGTCTGGCCGCAACGCAGGCTGTGCTTACGCGTAATGTGAATGCGCGAGCCGCCGCACAGGAGCGACTGAACAGCATAACATCAGTGGGTTCGCGGCTTACCAGCGGCGTGCTGGGTCTGGTAGGCGGCATTCCCGGACTGCTGATGCTGGGTGCCGGTGCCTGGTACACCATGTATCAGCGGCAGGAGCAGGCGCGTGAATCAGCGCGCGCGTACATCGAAACGCTGGATGATGTGAGAAAAGCAGCGCCGGGCATGAGCCTGCCGGAAGTTTCCGACACGCAGACAAAAACCCGAACGTCGATGACCGAACAGAACCGGCTGATCGACGATCAAGCCGCAAAGGTTGATAAGCTCAAAACGCAGATTCAGGGCTATCAGCAGATAATGGCAAGCCCGGGCCCCTCCGTTGGTGGTTTCCTCATCAACTATCTGACGAGCGTTGAGGAAGTATCGACCGGCATGCAGCAGGCTACTTCTGAGCTGGCAGTGGAGCAGGCGCGACTTAACCAGATGCAGGAGAAGTCACAGGAAGTTCAGTCTGTGCTGGAGGTGCTTGAAACACGCCGCGTGGATTTAATCAGACAGCAGGCCGCTCAGCAAAACACGGCTTATCAGTCGCTGCTGATGATGAACGGTCAGCACACGGAATTTAACCGCCTGCTTTCGCTCGGCAATGAGTTGCTTGCCACCCGAACCAATCTGGCAAACGCGCCTTTCCGCATTCCTTCGGCTCAGCTCACGTCAAAACAGGCTGATTTGCTGCAAAAATCTGGGCGTGAAAACGAACTGGCTGGTCTTTCCGGCGCTGACCGCGTCAGGCGTCAGGCGGAATATTCGGCTGATGATGCAGGGCTGACCAACACGCCTGAATATACCGAGTCGCGGCAGAAATTCATCAGCAACACTGTACAGGCCTGGCAGAAACAGGAAGACCTGAACAAGTCGCTGCGTGAAGGTAAAAAGGCCATCAGTGAGCAGGAGAAAGAGGAGCGGGCTGCGGCGCAGCAGTCAGAAAACTATGCACGTAAAATGGCCGACCTCAGCGTTGCCATTGAAGTGCAGAAGGTTCGCGCCACCGAAGGTGAAAAAGCATCTGAACTCTACGCGGCATCGCATCAGACGGGTGCTAAATGGACAGAAGAGCAACGCAAAGCTATCCGGGATAATTCGGCAGAGCTTGCCACCTGGACACAGCGTGCTGAAGAGAACGTTCGCAAGCAGCGTGAGCAAACCGAAGCGCTTAAAGATTTGACCGATGCCGCCCGTAAATACCGTGATGACGCCGCGCAGACTACCGACACCGCTGGCATGAGCGATCGCCAGCGGAGCCGATACGACGATCAGCAGCAGGTAGAACGGGTATTCGACAAAACGGATAAAGGTTCGGCGGCTATTGCTGCCCGTCAGCAGGCGCTAGATGACCTCGATAAAAAGTATCAGGCGATTGCCGCATCGGAGTCCGATTGGCTTAACGGTGTGTCGAAGGGCTATCAGAACTGGATGGACGGAGCCAGAGACATATCTGGAACTGTTTCAAGCGGTATAAATTCAACGCTTGATGGTGCTATGGATAACATGACTTCAATGTTAACCAGCAGCAAAGCAGACTGGAAAAGCTGGGGTGTATCTGTCCTGCAGATGATCGCAAAAGTTGCACTTCAAATGGCACTGGTAAACACCGTGAGCAGTATTTTTGGTGCTGTTGCCAGTGGAGTTGGTAGTGCTGCTGTTGGTGCAGCCAGCACTGGCGCATCAGCTGCTGGCAGTGTTGGTGCAATGGGTATGCCTACCGGATATCAATCCTATGTTGCTAATGCTAAAGGCGGTGTCTATGAGTCACCTTCCCTCAGTGCATTCAGCAATAATATTGTCAGATCACCAACAACGTTCGCATTTGCCAAAGGTGCAGGCCTCATGGGAGAAGCCGGTCCTGAAGCGATCATGCCTCTAACCCGTGCCGCTGATGGTTCGCTTGGTGTTCGTGCTGTTGGTGGTGTAAGCGGGGGAGGTACATCGGGAGCACCGCAGGTCTATATCACTATTGATGGCAGTGGGAATGCGTCAACTCAATCATCTGGTGGTTGGGAGCAATTCGGTAGAGAGATCGGCGCTTTCGTTGACATGCGATACAAGCAGAACGTCATGAGAGATATCACGCCGGGTGGTGATATCTGGAATATGGCTAAAGGCAGATAACTATGGCGATTGAGGTTTTTGATTGGTGTCCGCGACTGGATGCTGAAGCGGACACCGCCTTTAGAACCAGAAAAGTGCAGTTTGGTAACGGATACGCACAGGTTGCAGGGGATGGACCGAATCCACGCAGCCAAGAATGGGCGCTGAGTTTTACTGGCAGCGAAGCGTACATTTTAGGCATAAAAGCTTTTCTGGATGCCCACAATGGTACCCGGGCTTTTCAGTGGCAACCGCCATTGGAAAGCGTAGGCCTTTACCGCTGTGAAACATACAAACCCAAGGCGATGGGGAATAAAATATATAACCTCGACGCTACTTTTGTGCAGGCATTTAAACCATGAGTCTGAATAGTAATTATCAGAAACTGGAGCCGGGCAACACCGTTCGCGTTTTCGAAGTGGATGGAACTGCATTTGGCACTGGCGAAGTGCTGCGCTTTCATGCGTATAACATTCCACACAGTGAAGCAGAAATTTTGGCCGCAAAAGGCGATGAATCGAAGCTGCCAGCAAAATCCATTTGGTGGCAAGGTAAAGAATATTCAGCGTGGCCATGCAAAATTGAGGGCATAGAATCATCTACTACCGGCAGCGCGGCACAACCA
>NZ_DAMBSA010000097.1:0-12751 GCF_032054795.1 Pantoea sp. CTOTU49201 | reverse complement strand
GCTGAAGGCATCCGCAACAGGTTGTTCGCATGCCTGCTGCGCCGCATCCATGATCGGACGATAGCCGGTACAGCGACACAAATTGCCCGCCAGCGCCTGTTCTGCCTGATGACGATCCCAACCTGCGCTGTTTTTCTGCAGGGTAAACAGCGACATCACGAAACCTGGCGTGCAGTAACCGCACTGTGAACCGTGGCAATCCACCATCGCTTGCTGCACGCTGTGCAATTCGCGCCCCTGCTTGAGATCTTCCACCGTAATCAGCTGCTTGCCCTGCAGGCTGCTTACCAGCGTCAAACAGCTGTTGACCGCCTGATATTGCATCTCTCCATCTACCACTTTACCGAGCGTGACGGTGCAGGCGCCGCAATCGCCAGAGGCACAACCCTCTTTAGTGCCGCGACGATGCTGCTGACCGCGCAGGTAGTTGAGCACGGTGAGATTGGGATCGAGCTCGCGTTCGGTAATTAAACGATCGTTGAGTAAGAACTGGATCATGCGATTTGCTCCTCACTTTCGCGCTGCCAAACCGGCTTGCCGCTCACCCAGGTTTGCGCAATGTTGCGGTCGTCGCCGAGCGTCATCATTACAAACAGCCGCTCCCAGATATCTTTGCTGTTGCCGTTACGCAGCTTTTGCAGCGGCGACACCGCCGGATCGAGCACGACAAAATCAGCCTCTTTGCCGGGATTAAAGTTGCCGATGACGTCTTCGAGATCGAGCGCGTGTGCACCGCCCAAAGTGGCGTGATAGAACGCTTCGCAGGCGCTGAGTTTGTACTGCTGTAGCTGGCCGACTTTGTAGGCTTCGCCCAGCGTTTGCAGCAGATTAAAGGTGGTGCCTGCGCCCACGTCGGTGCCAATGCCCATGCGTACGCCCTGCTGCCAGCAGCGTTTGATGTTGAATAAGCCGCTGCCGAGGAACAGGTTTGACGTTGGACAAAAGGCGATCGATGAATCGGTGTCATGCAGGCATTGCCACTCTTGATCTTCCAGATGCAAACAGTGCGCAAACACGCTGCGTTTGCCGGTGAGTTGGTGGTGATGATAGACATCAAGATAGCCTGCGCGCTCCGGGAATAACGCTTTTACCCAGGCGATCTCCTGCTGGTTTTCACTTAAGTGCGTGTGCATCCAGACATCAGGAAACTCCTCGCGCAGCTGACGCACTTTATCCAGCAGTTCGGGTGATGAGGTCGGCGCAAAGCGCGGCGTTAGCGCATAGCTCAGGCGGCCGCGCTGATGCCAGCGCTCAATCAGTTCACGCGTGTGCTGATAGCTCTCTTCTGGCGTTTCGGTCAGGTATTCCGGTGCGTTGCGATCCATCATCACTTTGCCAGCGATGAGCCGCATATCCAGCTGCAGTGCGGCGCTGAACAGGGAATCAACCGACTGCTTATGCACGGTGCCGAACACCAGCGCTGTTGTCGTGCCGTTCGACAATAGCTGATGCAGGAAGAACGCTGACATTTTTGCTGCGTGATCGGGACAGTGATATTGGCTCTCTACCGGGAAAGTGTACTGATTGAGCCACTCCAGCAGCTGTTCGCCAAAGGCGCCGATCATCTCGGTTTGCGGGTAATGAATATGGGTATCGATAAAGCCGGGCACGATCAGTTTGCCGCGCAGATCGGTGACGCGTGTGTGATCAACGCGCCCTTCCGCGATTTGCCAGCTTTCAAGGCTGACCACTTTGCCGTCACGCAGCGTTAATAAGCCATCTTCGAGATAGCGCGCATTGGCAGCGATGTCGTCTGGCTGCGCGGCCAGAGCGGTGAAATCAAAGAAGCTGGCGCGCAGCAGCGTTTCGGGTGCGTAAGGCATAATGGTTCCTTGGTGCTTTTTTATAAGTGCAGGTGATTGCCTTAAAGATAGTTTGCAAAGCGCATGCCAATGCAAAGAACAAAAAATACTGTTTACTTTCAATATAATAGGTTGTTTTGGCGGGTTTTTATGTCAAGCTTGCCTGGCAAACGTGTGCGCAACCGGTTGCCTGGGTTGGCAAACGTTTGCGATTTAACATTGCGGTGAGTTTTGTCAGTCATGACGTATTTAGCGCCCGATGACGTGCGTCTTTGTGGTGCGCTGATGCACTCGCAATGTGCAGGAAAAATCCTGCAACAAGCTGCCTTTGGTTTTCATGAGCATGGGTTCGAGGTTAATGCTAAGGTGTGGCTGATAACCTGAAATCGTTTAAGGAACAGTGAGATGATTATTTTTGTTACTGGCGCAACCGCTGGTTTTGGTCAAAGTATCACCCGCCGCTTCATTGCTACAGGTCATAAAGTGATCGCCAGCGGACGTCGCGCTGAGCGCTTAAAAGAGTTGAAAGATGAATTGGGCGATAATCTGTATACCGTTCAGCTGGACGTGCGTAATCGTGCAGCCATCGATGAAGTGATTGCCTCCCTGCCCGCTGAATGGCGCAATATTGATGTGCTGGTGAACAATGCTGGCCTGGCGCTGGGTGTGGAACCGGCGCACAAAGCCAATATCGAAGACTGGGAAAATATGATCGACACCAACAACAAAGGGTTGGTGTACATGACGCGTGCGGTGCTGCCTGCCATGGTTGAGCGCAACGTCGGTCATATCGTGAATATCGGTTCGATTGCGGGCAGCTGGCCTTATTTGGGTGGCAACGTGTATGGCGCGACCAAAGCGTTCGTGCGCCAGTTCAGTCTGAATCTGCGTACTGACCTGCACGGCACCGCGCTGCGCGTGACCGATATCGAGCCAGGTTTGGTGGGCGGCACCGAATTCTCCAACGTGCGCTTCAAGGGCGATGATGATAAAGCGGGCCAGGTTTACGAAGGCACCACCGCGTTAACGGCGGAAGATGTGACCGAAGCGGTCTACTGGGTGACGACGCTGCCGAAACACGTCAACATCAATACGCTGGAGATTATGCCGGTGACGCAAACCACCGCAGGATTGAAAGTGCATAAAGGTTGATGTGATTTTGTAGGGTGCGCATTCATGCGCACCAGGTCGCCATTAATGGCGACCCTACGGTTTACGTGCGGTCCCAGCCGGTTACGATTATCAACATGCCGCTAAAGGCGACCAGCGCGCCGACCCAATCCCATGCACTGAGTTTTACGCCATCCACCACGCGCAGCCAGATAAGCGCGGTCAACACGTACACGCCGCCATAGGCCGCATAGACGCGCCCGCTCGCGGCGGGATGTAGCGTCAACAACCAAACAAACAGCGCCAGACTCGCTGCGGCGGGCACCAGCAGCCAGGCCGTCATGCCCTTCTTCAACCATAGCCACGGCAGGAAACAGCCAACAATTTCCGCTATCGCAGTGATAAAAAACAGCAAGGCGGTTTTTACCAGCATAGAAAATCTCTCACTAAGCTAAACAAAGCGCTCACCGCTGGTGAGCAAAGAAGCAGCGATGATATACTAGCGCCCATGGTTGTTACAGCCGCGATCCCGGCTGTGCTGGTGTTAACTGAAGGAAATGACGATGAAAAAACTGTTATCCGCCCTGTTGGCGACCGTGGTGACGTCGAGCCTGTTAATGGCTGCGCCCATCGCTTCGGCAAAAACCGATCGCCTGATCATTGAAGATGGCAGCAGCGCCTCCAGCAATGAAGCCGCGCGCCAGAGCAAAGAGCAGTGGAACGATACTAAAAATCTGCGCAACAAGGTCAATACGCGCGTTGAGAAAGAGTTCGATAAAACGGATAAAGCTTTTGATACCCGCGACTCCTGCGAAAAGAGCTACAACGTTAACGCTTATTGGGAACCGAATACGCTGCGTTGCCTTGACCGCCGCACCGGACGTCCACTTGCACCCTAATCGTTTATCACTGCTATAGTTTTGACAGGATTTCTGACCAAAGGAGTGAATGATGAAACAACGTAATGCAGTGCTGCTGATGGCGATGTTGTCGCTGCCGGTTTTGGCGCAGGCTTCTTGTGAAAGTGTCAAAGCGGACATCAGCAAAAAAATCATCAACAACGGCGTCGCCGAATCGGACTTCACGCTGGATATCGTGGCCAATGATCAAGCTGATCAGGTCGGCGGCCAGGTTGTGGGTCATTGCGAGAACGACACACAGAAAATCGTTTACAAGAAAAATGGCCGTGATGGCGACAGCAACGTGCCAGACGGCGCGGGTAGCTCTCAGGATGCGCCCGCGCAGTAACACTTCGGGCGGCTCTCTGGCCGCCCTGCTTTTATTCCACTTCCGGCCTTTGCCGCGGCATCATCCACGCTACCCACAGCGTTAACAGCGCAATCAACAACGACACCACAAATACCCAATGTAACGAGCTGGCGATTTGCCCGGTCCAGTTATGCAGCGTCGCTTCTGGCAGCGCCTGACGGCTTTCGTGCGACATAATTTTCTACATCGGATCGTCGGCCTGCGGCAGGCGAAGCGACAAGTTCAGGTTCAGCACCGCGCCTAATAACGCGGTACCAATTGCTGAGCCGATCATGCGGCTGAACATGATTGATGCGGTGCAAATGCCGCGAATGTCGTAATGCGCATGGTTCTGTACCGATACCAGAAACGTGGTGCTGGTCATGCCCATACCGGTTCCAATCACAAAGGCGGTGAAGCCCGCCTGCATAATCGAGCTATCGCTGCGCAGTAACAGCAGCAACGCACTGCCAGCAATCAGCAGCAGCGCGCCCAACTGCGCGGTGAAGCGATAGGAAGTGATAAGCATCAACCTGCCGCTTAAGGTGCTCGCCAGCGGCCAGCCAATCGACATCATCGCCAATGCGCTGCCAGCCTGCAGCGGCGTGCCGCCGGTGATGCCCTGAATCCACGTCGGCAGAAAGGCGCTGATGCCCATCATGCTGGCACCGATAATCAGATTGCCGATGTTACCAGCGACAATGAGCCGACTGCGCCAGATTTCCAGCGGAAACAGCGGCGCATCGGCACGCTGTTCATGATGTTTCAAACGCCAGGCGGCGATGACCGCCAGCAGCAGGAACGGCAGCAGCCAGAAGCCAAGTACTTCGGCCTGCAATAGCGCGACTAATAATGCCGTCACGCAGATCATCAGCCAGCAGCTGCCGGTGAGATTGAGCGTGGTGGCCTGATTTTGCTCACGCGATGGAAGGAAGCGCGCCAGCAGCAGCATGGCGATGGCGCCAATCGGTACGTTAACCCAGAAAATCACCGACCAGCTAAAGTGCTGCACCAGCCACGCGCCGCTCAGCGGGCCAATGATTGCCGCCACGCCCCAGACGCTGGAGAGCCAGCCTTGTACGTTGGCGCGTTCGCGCGGGGAATAGACGTCAGCCACAATGGTGGAGGTCAGCGGCATAATTGCGCCGGCACCCAAACCCTGAAAAGCGCGAAACAGAATCAGCCATGTCATGCTGTGGGCGAATCCGCACAGAATCGATCCCAGCAGGAACAGCGAAACGCCAATAAACAGCAGCCGTTTGCGGCCCCACATGTCTGCTAATCGGCCATACAGCGGCACGCTGACGGCTTGTGTCAGTAAATAGATGGAAAATACCCAGCCAAACTGCGAAAAGCCGCCAAGATCGGCAATGATGGTCGGCATCGCGGTGGCCACGATAGTGACTTCAATCGCCGCCATAAACATAGCGAGCATGCAGCCGATGAGAATCCAGTGGCGATGTTCCGTGTTCAATTCTGCAGTTTCAGTCATACGTCTCCCTAATTTCTAACAAGGCTAGCTGAAAATTCACCAGACCAGTTTCCTCTGCGTGCGCCCCATCTGTGACGACGTCACTTATTTCGATGAAATTTTTTTATTGTCGGATGATGCCTTATTCCATGCGGGTTAGATGCGGTTTTTGATTATTTCTATCTGTCTGATTTTGCCGCAGAAACTGGCGCTTATCGACAAGCATTGCTATAGGTCTAAGCGGTGCTTTCCAGTTATTCACTGAAAAAGCATCTGCTAATAGTCATTTTAACTGCAATTTAACGGGGTGAAGGATTTTCGTATGTGTGTGTTTTAACACTGCGCCGCCATCCTGGAAATGACATCACCACATCGAACGATTTTTTGAATCAGGGAGACACTGGCTATGCAAAATGCATCGCTCGCCCGCCGCGCTGGGCTGGCTCTGCTCGCGATTGTTGCGGTGATTGCCCTGCTTGTTTGGGGGCTGGGGCTGAATACGCTGCGCGACCGCCGGGAGGATTTGATTTATCTCGGGCAGCAGCATCTATTTTTGGTGTTTTGGTCAATGTTCTTCGCGCTACTAGTGGGGATTCCCAGCGGGATATTGCTGAGTCGTCCGTTTGCCCGTCGCTGGGCAGAGTACGTGATGCAAATCTTCAACGTGGGTAACACGCTACCTCCGCTGGCAGTATTGGCGCTGGCGATGGTGATTGTCGGTATCGGCGATCGTCCTGCGCTAATTGCCCTGTTCCTCGCCTCGCTGCTGCCGATTGTGCGTAATACTTTTGCCGGTTTAAGCGCGGTACCGCCGTCGCTAATCGAAGCCGCCAACGGTATAGGTATGACCAAGTTTCAGCGTTTGCGTCAGGTGGAAATTCCCAATGCGCTACCGGTGATTCTGGCCGGCGTGCGCATCGCCACGGCGATTAACGTTGGCACCGCGCCATTGGCGTTCCTGATCGGCGCCAGCAGCTTTGGTGAACTGATCTTCCCCGGCATCTACCTCAACGACTTCCCTACGCTGATCCTCGGCGCCGTGGCAACCGCGCTGGTTGCGCTGGTGCTCGACATGCTGCTTGCGGCATTGGGACGTTATCTCAGCCCGCACTCTGCGGCTTAACACAAGGAGTTTTGTGATGGCCACTGCCAATAAGCTGGCGCGCTGGGTAAAACATACTGCGCTGGCACTGACCGCGACGCTGGTAATCAGCCAAAGCGCCGCTGCTGCAACACCAATCACCATGGCAACCAAGAGCTTTACTGAGCAGCACATCCTCTCCGCGATGACGGTAATTTGGCTGCAGAAGAAAGGTTTTCAGGTGATCCCCAAGACCAATATCGCCACCACCATTGGTCGTAACGCGATGATCAATAAACAGATTGATATGACGTGGGAATACACCGGTACCTCGCTGATCATCTTTAATCACATCAATAAACCGATGTCGACGGAAGACGCGTATAAAACGGTAAAACAGCTGGATGCGAAGTTAGGTCTGGTCTGGCTTAACCCTGCACCGATGAACAATACTTATGCGTTTGCTATGCAACGCGATCGCGCGGAGAAAGAAGGCATTAACACCATGTCGCAACTGGTGGCGAAGCTGGAAGAGGTACGCAAGAACGATCCGGATCATAACTGGAAACTCGGTTTGGACCTGGAGTTCTCTGGCCGTTCCGATGGCCTGAAGCCGTTGCAGAAAGCCTACGACATGCCGCTCGATCGTCCGCAGATTCGCCAGATGGATCCCGGCTTAGTCTACAACGCGATTCGCGATGGTTTTGTTGACGCAGGTTTGATCTATACCACCGATGGCCGGGTGAAAGGGTTTGAACTCAAAGTGTTAGAAGATGATAAGCACTTCTTCCCGAGTTACAACGTCACGCCGGTGGTGCGTCAGGATGTGCTGGAGAGCCATCCAGGCTTGGATACGGCGCTTAATCAGCTTTCCGCATTGATTAATGACGAAGCGATCACCGAGATGAACAAACGTGTCGATATTGATCATCAGTCGCCGCAACAGGTGGCGCGTGATTTCCTTCAATCTAAGAACATGCTGTAAGGAGGCGCTGTGGATACCTTGCATTACATCATGAATAACTGGCACACCTTGATGTCGCTTACCTGGCAACATACCTGGCTGGTGCTGGTCGCGGTAGGTTTCGCCATTATCGTTGGCGTGCCGCTGGGCATTTTAATTGTGCGCTTTAAGTGGCTGGCCACGCCGGTGCTCGGCATCGCCACCATTGTGTTAACCATTCCCACCATTGCGTTGTTTGGTTTGATGATTCCGCTGTTTTCAATGATCGGTCAGGGCATCGGTGCCCTTCCGGCGATTACTGCGGTGTTCCTCTACTCTTTGCTGCCGATTGTACGTAACACCCACACCGCGCTGGAAAATCTGTCTCCTGGACTGCGCGAAGCTGGTCGTGGAATTGGCATGACTTTCTGGCAGCGTTTGCGCTGGGTGGAAATTCCGATGGCGCTGCCGGTGATTTTTGGCGGTATTCGTACGGCGGTGGTGATGAACGTTGGCGTAATGGCGATTGCCGCCGTGATTGGTGCGGGCGGTTTGGGCCTGCAACTGCTCGACGGTATCAGCGGCAGCGATGTGCGCATGCTGATTGCTGGTGCCTTGATGATTTGTTTGCTCGCGATTGTGCTTGATTGGCTGCTGCACCGTTTGCAGTCGGCGCTGACTCCTAAGGGGATTCGATAATGATAAAACTGGAAAACCTGACGAAAACCTTTACGCAAAAGAACGGCATGTCACTCAATGCCGTTGATAACGTCAGCCTGGAAGTGCCAGCCGGGGAAATGTGCGTGCTGCTCGGCCCATCGGGCTGTGGCAAAACCACCACGCTGAAGATGATCAACCGCCTGATTCCGTCCTCAAGCGGCAGGATTTTGATCAATGGTGAAGATACCAGCGGACAAGATACCGTTACCCTGCGCCGCAATATTGGTTACGTGATCCAGCAGATTGGTTTGTTCCCGAACATGACAATCGAGGAGAACATTACCGTGGTGCCGCGCATGCTGGGCTGGGATAAGAAGCGCTGCCGCGAACGCGCCACAGAATTGATGAGCATGGTGGCGCTCGATCCGACCAAGTTCCTGCATCGCTATCCGCGTGAAATGTCCGGCGGTCAGCAGCAGCGTATTGGCGTGATTCGCGCGCTGGCCGCTGATCCACCGGTATTGCTGATGGATGAACCTTTCGGCGCGGTCGACCCGATCAACCGTGAAGTGATTCAGAACGAGTTCCTGGAAATGCAGCGTCAGTTGAAGAAAACCGTGATGCTAGTTAGTCATGATATTGATGAGGCGCTGAAACTCGGCGACCGCATTGCGGTGTTTGGTCAGGGCAAAATTGTGCAGTGCGCCAGCCCGGATGAGCTGTTAGCCAAACCAGCGAACGACTTTGTTGGTTCTTTTGTCGGGCAGGACCGTACGCTGAAACGTTTGTTGCTGGTGCAGGCTGGCGATGTCACCGATCAGCAGCCGACCATCACCGTGCAGCGTAATACGCCGTTGCAGGACGCTTTCGCTACCATGGACGATAACGATATGCGCTCGGTGACGGTGGTTGATGAAGATGGCAAGCCACTGGGATTTGTTAAGCGTCGTGAAGCGCGCGGATCCACGGGCCGCTGCGAAGAGATGCTGCATACCTTTAAAGTGACCGGCAAAGCGGAAGAGAATTTGCGCGTGGTGCTGTCGAAGCTGTATGAGCACAACACGGTGTGGATGCCGATTGTCGATGAAGAAAGTCGTTACAGCGGCGAGATATCGCAGGATTACATTGCCGATTATCTCAGTTCTGGACGTACGCGCCGTCGTTTGAATCCATAAAACCGCACGATACTTGAAACGCAGGAAGAGGCGGCAGAGGAGTAAAGTGTCCCGCGCCATGGATGGCGCGGGCCAAGCCCCATGGATGGTTTATGGCGTCTTTACGATCTGCCGCCTCTTCTTGCGTATGCACCCTGCACGTTAATGCGACTCCTCAGCCGTTTTTGCCGCTACTGCTTCGCTGCGCTCTGAAGGCAGCACGACATTCAAAATAATCGCCAGCATCCCACCGGTAGTAACCGCGTGACCAAACAGATTGTTGATCAGCGTGGGGAACTGTTTCAGCACATCAGGCACTGCTTCAACACCTAAGCCGATACCAAACGACACGGCAACAATCAGCATCTCGCGACGGCCAAGTGGCGTTTGCGTCATCACGCGAATACCGGCCGCCACCACGCTACCAAACATCACGATGGTCGCGCCGCCCAGGACTGGCGGCGGAATCTGCTGCAGCATGGTACCAATCGCCGGGAACATACCGAGCAGCACCAGCATCACGCCGATCACCATGCCAACGAAACGGCTGGCGACGCCGGTCATCTGGATGACGCCGTTATTTTGCGCAAAGGTGGTGTTGGGAAAGGCCGAGAATACGGCGGCGAGCAAACAGCTGATGCCATCGGCGAAAATACCGCCCTGCATGCGGCGCTCAAACGCTTCGCCTTCAATCGGCTGCTGCGACAACATGCAGTTCGCCGTAAGGTCGCCCACCGCTTCAATCACGGCAATCACCGATACCAGCGCGATGGGAATGAAGATGGTCCAGTCAAAGGCAAAACCAAAACGGAACAGTTCTGGCAACACCAGCCACGGCGTATCGCCCATTGGCTTGAGGGTGAGATGACCGGTTAACGCTGCGGCGATACAGCCCGCTGCAATGCCGGCAACCACGGCAACCAGCCGCGTCCAGCGATTTTGTGAACGGTTAAGTACAATAATCACCAGCAGCGTCAAGGCGCCGAGCGCCAGATTGCCGGGTGCGCCAAAATCGCTGGCGTTATGGCCACCAGCGCAATCGGTGATGCTGACTTTAATCAGGCTGATGCCGATCAAGGTAATAACGGTGCCGGTGACCACCGGCGTCAACACTTTGCGCAATGGTGCGATGCAGCGGCTGATTAACATCGGAATCATCGCCGCCACCAGGTTGCAGCCAAAGATCATCGCCATGATCTCTTCAGGCGATCCGCCGCGTGCTTTGACCATTAATCCGCCCGACAGGATCACACCAAGAAAGGCAAAACTGGTGCCCTGCAAGCAGATCATGCCGGCACCAATGCCCATAAAGCGACGCGCCTGCAGGAACGTACCCAAGCCGGAAACCAACAGCGACATGCTGATCAGATAAGGGATCCACGCCTGTAATCCCAAAACGGAACCAATAATCAGCGGCGGCGTAATAATGCCGACGACGCTGGCCAGCACATGTTGCAGTGCGGCACAAAATGCAGGCAATGGACCGATGCGGTCATTCAGCCCATACAACAAACCTTTCTCATTTGATTGAGACATACAGGTGCTCCGGCAAGATATTCATCAGAGCAGCTGATGCATGAATCACGCCAGAGAAGAGTGTTCAATAAAATGCAGGGAGTAAAGCATTGAATAATAGAGGAATTAATTCTTTAAAAAGGATGGCTGAATCTGAATCATTAGATTCAGCCACTGATCATTTGCGGCATTTTGTTTCATCAGGCCGCAGGCTTTGCACTGTTGTCGTGCGTAAAGTTCTCATCGAGCAGCGAAATATCCAGATAACCGCTCAGTTCCCGCTGCTCTGCACGCGGCAGGTAAGGCAACTCGCCTAATAAAGGTGCACCTAACTTGTTACTCAAAACATCAATAATTTCAGCGTAATGCGCCAGACCGGGATTAATACGGTTTGCCACCCAACCCGCCAGTTGCAATCCATCCTGTGCAATGGCCTCTGCGGTCAGTAAAGCGTGGCTGATGCAACCTTCCTTAATACCTACTACCAACACAACCGGCAAATGCTCCTGCCGCACCCAGTCGGACAAAGGCTGCAAGTCGTTCATTAAACTGCGCCAGCCACCGGTGCCTTCAACTACTACGCGCGCCGCGCGCTGCTGCAAATCGTTCAGACTGCGTGTGAGTAAGGGATAATCAATGCGCTGCGTCGGGCTGGTGCTGATTTCATCCTCTTCCAAAGCGATAGGATTAACGGCGGAATAAGTGAGAGTGAGGCCCGAAGCCTGCTGCAACAGCAGTGCATCTTTATTACGTAAGCCTTCGGGTGTGCGCTGCGTGCTTTTGGCAACAGGTTTAAAACCTGCGGCGCAGAGATTCGCCTTGGCAAAGCACTGCAATAACGCGCGGGATACCACGGTTTTACCCACCGCGGTGTCGGTACCGGTGACAAAAAGCGTTTTCACCATTCTCCTCCTTCATTAAAGCGATGTGTAACGTGCGAAGGAGGCAGTTTAAGGAAATGTTTTCGCGGGCAGATTGCGTTAGGACAAACTTAAGGCGAGCTGTAATTATCCCTGCAACAGTTTTACCAATAAGTGGCCGCTATAGAGCGCGTCTTTTATCAGGGCTGCACCGCCAAAAGTACCGGGATCGCTGAAAGCCGTTGGTGTGAGCTGGATTTCACTGCTGTAAGCGGGCAACGCCTGCTGACGAATGGTACTGCTCACCGCAGGGAACAGCACATCGGCGGCTTGATTAAGCGGCGAACCGATAAGAATTTGTTGAGGATTAAAGATGTTTACCATCATCGCCAGCATGCGGCCAATATGATGTCCGACGCCAGCGATCACATCACGCGCCAGACGATCGCCCTGCTGCGCGGCGGCGCATAAGCTCTCAATCGTCAACGGCGTCTGATGCAATACACTGTCCGGCTGCGACGGCAAACGCTGGGCGGTGAGAGTGAGCAAGCTTCCGATGCTGGCGACGGTTTCAAGACAGCCGTTATTGCCGCAATAACACTGCTGGCCGTAAGGATCGATTTGCGTATGCCCAATCTCCACCAGCGTGCGACCATTTTTATGCAGCAGTTGTCCGCCGCTGATCACGCCCGCGCCGACGGTTTCATCGATCACAATCTGAATCACATGTTGTGCGCCGCTGGAAGCACCAAACAGTGCTTCGGCTAACGTCCAGGCAGAAATATCATGCTGCACGAACACCGGCAAACCGGTGCGTTGCGCCAGCGTTTCTCCCAGCGGTTTTTTTTTTCAAGCAGAAGACGGCATACGATATACCACGCCAGAGGCCCCGTTGATCAATCCCGGC
>NZ_DAMBSA010000096.1:11365-12758 GCF_032054795.1 Pantoea sp. CTOTU49201 | reverse complement strand
CAGATCTTCCTGGAGCCGGAAGGCCTTACCAGCAACGAGATCTATCCGAATGGTATCTCCACCAGCCTGCCGTTTGACGTACAGATGCAGATCGTACGTTCGATGAAAGGACTGGAAAACGCGAAGATCATCCGTCCGGGTTATGCCATCGAGTATGATTTCTTCGATCCACGCGATCTTAAACCGACGCTGGAGAGCAAATTTATCCACGGCCTGTTCTTTGCCGGCCAGATCAACGGCACTACCGGCTACGAAGAAGCGGCAGCGCAAGGTTTGCTGGCTGGTCTGAACGCAGCACGCGCTTCCGCCGACAAAGAGGGCTGGGCGCCACGCCGCGATCAAGCTTATCTCGGTGTGCTGGTTGACGATCTCTGCACTTTGGGCACGAAAGAGCCGTACCGCATGTTTACATCGCGTGCGGAGTACCGCTTGATGCTGCGCGAAGATAACGCCGATCTGCGTTTGACCGAAGCCGGTCGCGAACTTGGTCTGGTTGATGATGCACGCTGGGCGCGTTACAACCAGAAACTGGAAGCGATCGAGCAGGAGCGTCAACGTCTGCGCGATCTGTGGGTGCATCCGAAATCGGATAACGTGGCTGAAGTGAACGCGGTGATCAGCGCGCCACTCACCAAAGAAGCCAGCGGTGAAGATCTGCTGCGTCGTCCAGAGATGACCTATCCGCTGCTGACGTCACTCGCCAGCTACGGTCCGGCACTGCCTGATGAGCAAGCCGCTGAGCAGGTGGAGATTCAGGTGAAATACGAAGGGTACATTGCGCGTCAGCAGGAAGAGATCGATCGCCAGCTGCGTAATGAAAACACCTTGTTGCCTGTTGAGCTCGACTATCGTCAGGTAAATGGCTTGTCGAATGAAGTGATCGCCAAACTCAACGATCACAAACCGACGTCCATCGGCCAGGCTTCGCGTATTTCGGGTATCACGCCTGCGGCAATTTCAATTCTGCTGATTTACCTGAAAAAACAGGGCCTGCTGCGTAAAAGCGCCTGATAGACTTTGGGGCGAGGCAACTCGCCCCCGTTAATGGAATTCTCGTCGTGATCAACAAACTCTCCTCGCTGCTGAATGCGGCAAACATTTCCCTTACCGATCAACAAAAACAGCAGTTGGTTGGCTATGTTGAGTTGCTGCATAAGTGGAATAAGGCCTATAACCTGACATCGGTGCGCGATCCGCAGCAGATGCTGGTGCGCCATATTCTCGACAGCGTGGTGGTTGAGCCACATTTGCAGGGCGAACGCTTTATTGATGTGGGCACCGGTCCAGGCTTACCGGGTATTCCGCTGGCCATTGTGCGCCCGCAATCGCATTTCACCTTGCTGGATAGCCTCGGCAAACGCGTGCGCTTCCTGCGTCAGGTACAACATGAGTT
>NZ_DAMBSA010000096.1:0-11355 GCF_032054795.1 Pantoea sp. CTOTU49201 | reverse complement strand
TTAGGACTTACTAACGTCACGCCAGTGCAGAGCCGCGTTGAAGAGTTCCCGTCTGAACCTCCATTCGATGGTGTTATCAGCCGTGCATTTGCTTCACTGGAGGATATGCTGAACTGGTGTCATCATCTGCCGAGCCCTGAAGGTCGCTTTTATGCCCTGAAAGGCGTGCGTCCGGATGATGAGATTTCGGCATTACCGGCGGGCTTTAGGGTAGAGAAAATTCAACCGCTGCAGGTACCCGAACTGGATGGTGAACGTCATCTGGTGGTGATTACTCGCCAATAGCCTTTTAAACGGTATGGATTTGAGCCAGTTCATGCCGTTTGCCTTAGTCTTTTCCCTGAACGAAAAAGCAGCGATTGAACACTTTTAGGTAAAAGCTTTTATTTAGCAGGGTAGGGCGAGCGAGTTAACATCTCCGACGGAAATTATCCGAAAAGCTCTGTTACATTTAACGAACATTTCACATTTCATTATCACTTAGATCACTTTATTGCGTGTATTTACCCAACCAAATAATCACTGTGGAAAATATAACTTTGCAATAAATTGGCGTGCGTAATATCAGTTTTGCGTTTTTATTGCAGCGCATAATGTCAATAGAGTGTTTTTCTCGAAAATCGTAGTCCAACACCTAATAAATAAATTTAATGCACTGATTTATAAATGCTTTAGTCGAATTAGAAATCGTATAAATCTTAACTGGTACAAATTCAGTCAGGCATTCCTTGTTTATTATGTGATCTAAAGCACGCTTTAAAAGCAAGTCGATCGGGCATTTTCAGCATTTAAGTCAGACATTGCCTAATGACGATGTTTTGAAAAATAGCCCTTCAGAAAGAAATTTAAATAATTGTTCACCTTTTCGCTACTTACCGATTGAAATCGCAGGTGGCGCCCGTATAATTTGCACGGCTTTTGCTGCTTGACTCAAATGAGTAAAGGCAGTCTTATACGACACGCGACATACCCCGTTCGGGGCAGGAGAGTTCAGCGTCATGTCAGTGTCTCTTTACAGTGTGAAATTAGCCCGGGCCGTGCTGATCATTCAGCTGGTGACCTTTGTCATCATCGGTGCGCTCTTTACCCTGAAAGAGGTTACCTGGGGCGCCTCCGCCTTCGCGGGTGGAGTGGCAGCCTGGCTGCCGAACGTGTTGTTTATGTTTTTGGCCTGGCGCCTGCAGGATCAAACGCCTGCGAAAGGACGTGTTGCCTGGAGCTTCGCCCTCGGTGAAGTGTTGAAGGTGTTCACAACCGTCATTTTCCTCGCGGTGGCGTTGGGTGTGTTTGGAGCGGTCTTCTGGCCACTCGCAATCACGTGGTTATCGGTGCTGGTGGTGCAGATCGTCGCTCCGGCTGTAATTAACAACAAAGGGTAAGAGGCATCATGGCTGCTGGAGAAATCTCTACTCCGCAAGAATACATAGGTCACCACCTGAATAACCTTCAGTTGGACCTGCGTACTTTCGAGTTGGTGAATCCGCACGACGCTCCCGCGACGTTCTGGGTATTAAATATCGATTCCATGTTTTTCTCTGTGGTGCTGGGACTGATTTTCCTGGTGTTGTTCCGTAAAGTGGCGAAAAGCGCTACCAGCGGTGTTCCAGGGAAATTACAAGCGGCTATCGAACTGGTTGTCGGCTTCGTTGATAACAACGTGCGCGACATGTACCACGGTAAAAGCAAACTTATCGCCCCGCTGGCTCTGACGATTTTCGTCTGGGTCTTCCTGATGAACTTCATGGATCTGCTGCCTATCGATTTGCTGCCGTTTATCGGCGAGCACTATTTAGGCCTGCCGGCGCTGCGCGTCGTGCCGTCTGCAGACGTGAACATCACGCTGTCTATGGCGCTGGGCGTATTTATTTTGATTCTGTTCTACAGCATCAAAATGAAAGGCATTGGCGGCTTCACCAAAGAGTTGACGCTGCAGCCTTTTAATCACCCGATCTTCATCCCCATTAACCTGATTCTTGAAGGTGTTAGCCTGCTGTCCAAGCCTGTTTCACTGGGTCTGCGACTGTTCGGTAACATGTATGCGGGTGAGTTGATCTTTATCCTGATTGCCGGCTTGCTGCCGTGGTGGTCGCAGTGGTTGTTGAATGTGCCTTGGGCCATTTTCCACATCCTGATCATTTCGCTGCAGGCTTTCATTTTCATGGTCCTCACGATCGTCTATCTGTCGATGGCATCTGAAGAACATTGATTTTTATCTCAACACTTAAGCTTTTAACTGAAACAAACTGGAGACTGTCATGGAAAACCTGAATATGGATCTGCTGTACATGGCTGCCGCTGTGATGATGGGCCTGGCGGCAATCGGTGCTGCGATCGGTATCGGCATCCTCGGAGGTAAATTCCTGGAAGGCGCCGCGCGTCAACCGGATCTGATCCCTCTGCTGCGTACGCAGTTCTTTGTTGTAATGGGTCTGGTGGATGCAATCCCGATGATCGCTGTAGGTCTGGGTCTCTACGTGATGTTTGCTGTCGCTTAAACCTGGTAGCCTTGTTCACTCATGGCACCTGGTGTGATGAGGGACGGATTCTGCCGTTTATCTCTGATAGCGGCAGAGCAAGTTAACTTAATAAGAGGCATTGTGCTGTGAACATTAATGCAACAATCCTCGGCCAGGCCATCGCGTTCATTCTGTTTGTCGCGTTCTGCATGAAGTACGTATGGCCGCCGATTATGGCTGCCATCGAAAAGCGCCAGAAAGAAATTGCTGAAGGCCTTGCTTCTGCTGAGCGCGCGAAGAAAGATTTAGATCTCGCGCAGGCCAATGCGACCGACCAGCTGAAAAAAGCGAAAGAAGACGCTCAGGTCATTATCGAGCAGGCGAACAAACGCCGTGCCCAGATTCTGGACGAAGCGAAAACCGAAGCTGAGACTGAACGTAACCGCATCGTGGCGCAGGCGCAGGCAGAAATTGATGCCGAGCGTTCGCGTGCCCGTGAAGAGCTGCGTAAGCAAGTCGCGTTGCTGGCATTAGCTGGCGCCGAGAAAATCATCGAACGTTCCGTGGATGAAGCTGCTAACAGCGACATCGTTGATAAACTGGTCGCTGAACTGTAAGGAGGGAGGGGCTGATGTCTGATCTGATTACTGTAGCTCGCCCCTACGCCAAAGCAGCTTTTGACTTTGCTGTTGAGCATCAAAGCATCGATCGCTGGCAATCAATGCTGGCGTTTGCCGCAGAAGTGGCTCGCAACGAACAGATCGCAGATCTTCTTTCCGGTGCGCTTGCACCGGAAGCGTTATCTGCTTCTTTCATTGCAGTTTGTGGCGATCAACTTGATGAAAACGCCCAGAACCTGATTAAGGTAATGGCCGAAAACGGACGTTTGACAGCGCTTCCAGCCGTACTGGCTCAGTACATTCAACTGCGTGACGCTTATGAAGCGACAGCCGAAGTTGATGTGATTTCTGCCAGCACGCTGAGTGACAGTCAGCTGACTAAAATCAGCGCCGCGATGGAAAAACGTCTGTCACGTAAAGTTAAGCTGAATTGCAAAATTGATAAGTCTGTAATGGCAGGTGTGGTTATCCGTGCGGGTGACCTGGTCATTGATGGCAGCGTACGCGGCCGTCTTGATCGTCTGGCAGACGTCTTGCAGTCTTAAGGGGACTGGAGCATATGCAACTGAATTCCACCGAAATCAGCGAACTGATCAAGCAGCGCATTGCTCAGTTCAATGTCGTGAGTGAAGCTCACAACGAAGGTACTATTGTTTCTGTAAGTGACGGTATCATCCGCGTACACGGCCTGGCCGATGTGATGCAGGGTGAGATGATTGCCCTGCCGGGCAACCGTTACGCTATCGCACTGAACCTCGAGCGTGACTCGGTTGGTGCAGTAGTGATGGGCCCGTATGCTGACCTCGCGGAAGGCATGAAAGTAAAATGTACGGGTCGTATTTTAGAAGTTCCAGTTGGCCGTGGCTTGCTGGGCCGTGTGGTGAACACCCTGGGTGCACCGATCGACGGTAAAGGCGCAATCGAAAACGACGGCTTCTCGCCAGTTGAAGTGATTGCACCGGGCGTTATCGACCGTCAGTCAGTAGACCAGCCTGTTCAGACCGGTTACAAATCTGTCGATGCGATGATTCCAATCGGCCGTGGCCAGCGTGAGCTGATCATCGGTGACCGTCAGACCGGTAAAACTGCAATGGCAATCGACGCCATCATCAACCAGCGCGATTCAGGCATCAAGTGTGTCTACGTTGCGATTGGCCAGAAAGCGTCAACCATTTCTAACGTAGTTCGCAAACTGGAAGAGCACGGCGCGCTGGCTAACACCATCGTGGTTGTCGCTTCTGCTTCTGAATCTGCAGCACTGCAGTACCTGTCACCGTACGCCGGTTGTGCGATGGGTGAGTACTTCCGTGACCGCGGTGAAGATGCACTGATCGTGTACGATGACCTGTCTAAGCAGGCTGTTGCTTACCGTCAGATTTCTCTGCTGCTGCGCCGTCCACCAGGTCGTGAAGCATTCCCTGGCGACGTGTTCTATCTCCACTCTCGTCTGCTGGAGCGTGCATCACGCGTTAGCGCTGACTACGTTGAGCGCTTCACCAATGGTGAAGTGAAAGGCCAGACCGGTTCTCTGACCGCACTGCCAATCATCGAAACTCAGGCGGGTGACGTTTCTGCGTTCGTTCCGACCAACGTAATCTCGATTACTGATGGTCAGATCTTCCTGGAATCTAACCTGTTCAACTCCGGTATTCGTCCAGCCGTTAACCCGGGTATCTCGGTATCCCGTGTTGGTGGTGCTGCACAGACCAAGATCATCAAGAAACTGTCCGGTGGTATTCGTACCGCGCTGGCACAGTATCGTGAACTGGCTGCGTTCTCTCAGTTCGCTTCCGATCTGGACGATGCAACGCGTAAACAGCTGAGCCATGGTCAGAAAGTGACCGAGTTGCTGAAACAGAAACAGTATGCGCCGATGTCAGTCGCGCAACAGGGTCTGGTGCTGTTTGCTGCTGAGCGCGGCTATCTGAACGATGTTGAACTGGCGAAAGTCGGCAGCTTCGAAGCCGCTCTGCTGGCGTTCGCGGATCGCGATCACGCTGAGCTGATGGCTGAAATCAACCAAGCGGGTAACTTCAATAACGAAATCGAAGAGAAGCTGAAGGGCCTCCTCGAAACGTTTAAAGCAACCCAGTCCTGGTAATGTCTGGCGGCTTGTCTGAAAAGGCAGGCCGCAAGGCTTTGAGGAGAAGCTAATGGCCGGCGCAAAAGAAATACGTAGTAAGATCGGAAGCGTAAAAAATACGCAGAAGATCACCAAAGCGATGGAAATGGTCGCCGCCTCCAAAATGCGTAAAACGCAGGAACGCATGGCGGCCAGCCGTCCGTATGCAGATACCATGCGCAAAGTGATTGGTCACCTTGCTCTGGGTAATCTGGAATACAAGCACCCTTACCTGGATGAGCGTGACGTTAAGCGCGTCGGCTACCTGGTCGTTTCGACTGACCGCGGGCTTTGTGGTGGTTTGAACATTAACCTGTTCAAAAAATTGCTGGCAGATATGAAAGGCTGGGCAGATAAAGGCGTACAGAGCGATCTGGCCGTTATCGGTTCGAAAGGCAATTCATTCTTCGGCTCTGTAGGTGGCAACATCGTGGCACAGGTCACCGGTATGGGCGATAAGCCTGCACTGTCTGATTTGATCGGCCCGGTAAAAGTGATGTTGCAGGCCTACGATGAAGGTCGCATCGACAAGCTGTATATCGTTGCCAACAAGTTTAATAACACCATGTCTCAGACTCCGACCATTACCCAACTGCTGCCGTTACCGCCAGCGGAAGGTGAAGAAGAGATGAAGGCGAAGACCTGGGATTACCTGTACGAACCCGATCCGAAAGCGCTGCTGGATACCCTGCTGCGCCGTTACGTCGAATCGCAGGTTTATCAGGGTGTGGTGGAAAACCTGGCCAGTGAGCAGGCCGCACGTATGGTTGCGATGAAAGCTGCAACCGATAACGGCGGAAACCTGATCAAAGAGCTGCAGTTGGTTTACAACAAAGCTCGTCAGGCCAGCATCACCCAGGAACTTACCGAGATCGTCTCGGGAGCCTCCGCGGTTTAACCAGGCATATATCCTGTCGCGCGAGCGCGGCTGGGTATTTTCGTATTAGGTAGAGGATTCAAGATGGCAGCTGGAAAGATTGTCCAGATTATCGGCGCCGTAGTTGACGTCGAATTCCCTCAGGACGCGGTACCGCAGGTATACAGCGCTCTCGAGGTGAAAAATGGTGATGCTCGTCTGGTGCTGGAAGTTCAGCAGCAGCTGGGTGGTGGCGTGGTTCGTACCATCGCCATGGGTACTTCTGACGGCCTGAAGCGCGGTCTGGAAGTTACTGACCTGAAAAAACCTATCCAGGTTCCGGTTGGTAAAGCAACCCTCGGCCGTATCATGAACGTATTGGGTGAGCCAATCGACATGAAAGGCGACCTGCAGAATGACGACGGCACTGTAGTAGAGGTTTCCTCTATTCACCGTGCAGCACCTTCTTATGAAGATCAGTCTAACTCGCAGGAACTGCTGGAAACCGGCATCAAGGTTATCGACCTGATGTGTCCGTTCGCTAAGGGCGGTAAAGTCGGTCTGTTCGGTGGTGCGGGTGTAGGTAAAACCGTAAACATGATGGAGCTGATCCGTAACATCGCGGCTGAGCACTCAGGTTATTCGGTATTTGCTGGCGTGGGTGAGCGTACTCGTGAGGGTAACGACTTCTACCACGAAATGACTGACTCCAACGTTATCGATAAAGTAGCGCTGGTGTATGGCCAGATGAACGAGCCGCCGGGTAACCGTCTGCGCGTAGCACTGACCGGCTTGACCATGGCGGAAAAATTCCGTGATGAAGGTCGCGACGTTCTGCTGTTCATCGACAACATCTATCGTTACACCCTGGCCGGTACTGAAGTATCAGCACTGCTGGGTCGTATGCCATCTGCGGTAGGTTATCAGCCAACGCTGGCAGAAGAGATGGGTGTGTTGCAGGAGCGTATTACCTCCACGAAGACCGGTTCAATCACCTCTGTACAGGCCGTTTACGTTCCTGCGGATGACTTGACTGACCCGTCACCAGCAACCACCTTTGCTCACTTAGACTCAACCGTTACGCTGAGCCGTCAGATCGCCTCTCTGGGTATCTACCCAGCCGTTGACCCGCTGGATTCAACCAGCCGTCAGCTGGATCCACTGATCGTGGGTCAGGAGCACTATGACGTTGCGCGTGGCGTGCAGTCTCTGCTGCAGCGTTACCAGGAACTGAAAGACATCATCGCCATCCTTGGTATGGACGAGCTGTCTGAAGAAGACAAACTGTTGGTGGCACGTGCGCGTAAGATTCAGCGCTTCCTGTCTCAGCCGTTCTTCGTTGCTGAAGTCTTCACCGGTTCTCCAGGTAAGTACGTGACCCTGAAAGACACCATCCGTGGCTTCAAAGGCATCATGGAAGGCGAATTCGACCACCTGCCAGAGCAGGCGTTCTACATGGTCGGCGCTATCGAAGAAGCCGTAGAAAAAGCGAAGAAACTGTAATTTAGGTTTCCCAGGAGGAATGGTATGGCTATGACTTATCATCTGGACGTGGTCAGCGCGGAGCAACAAATGTTCTCCGGTCTGGTCGAGCGTATCCAGGTGTCAGGTAGCGAAGGTGAGTTAGGGATTCGTCCTGGCCACGCCCCGCTGCTGACAGCCATCAAGCCTGGTATGATTCACATCGTGAAACAGCACGGCGAAGAGGAGTTTATTTACCTCTCTGGCGGCGTGCTGGAAGTTCAGCCTGGCAGCACCACCGTTCTGGCCGACACCGCGATTCGCGGTGAAGACCTTGACGAAGCGCGCGCGCTGGAAGCGAAACGTAAAGCAGAAGAGCACATGAACAGCAGCCACGGCGACGTGGACTATGCTCAGGCTTCTGCGGAACTGGCGAAAGCCATCGCGAAACTGCGTGTCATCGAGCTGACCAAAAAAGCGATGTAATCAGGCTTTATGCGTCACGAAATGCCAGCCCTTTGGGTTGGCATTTTTTTTGCCCAAAACCCATCCTACGCCATTCATGGCGACCACCAGCAGACCTCAATCTGCTTTCCCCAACCCCGCTAATTTCGACCCGAGAAAAATGTAGTAATCTCAGGGCTAAACCTTACACTTTCGACAGTTGAAGAGAATCAGGATAGTTATGTCTACGAACGCGATGAGTGTGGTGATCTTAGCCGCTGGCAAAGGCACCCGAATGTATTCCGACCTGCCTAAAGTTCTGCACACCCTTGCAGGTAAACCGATGGTTCAACACGTTATTGATGCCGCCACCGGTTTGGGCGCTCAGCAGATTCATCTGGTTTATGGCCACGGCGGAGATTTGCTGCAATCGACGTTAGCGCATAACGTACTCAACTGGGTGCTGCAGGCCGAACAACTCGGTACCGGCCACGCGATGCAGCAGGCTGCACCTTTTTTTGCCGATGATGAAGATATTCTGATGTTGTACGGCGACGTGCCGCTGATTTCGCAGGCCAGCTTGCAACGTCTGCACGACGCGAAACCCGCTGGCGGCATCGGTTTACTCACCGTGGTTTTGGATAACCCAACCGGTTACGGTCGTATCGTGCGTGAAAACGGCACGGTGACCGGCATTATCGAGCAGAAAGATGCCTCGCCAGAACAGCTGAAGATTCAGGAAATTAACACCGGCATCCTGATTGCCAACGGCGGCGACCTCAAGCGCTGGCTGGCGCAGCTCAATAACAACAATGCGCAGGGCGAATTCTATATCACCGATATCATCGCCATGGCGCACCACGAAGGCCGCGTGATCAATGCGGTGCATCCGGCGCGCATCAGCGAAACCGACGGCGTCAACAACCGCCTGCAGCTGGCAACGCTTGAGCGTGTCTATCAAAGCGAGCAGGCAGAAAAGCTGCTGCTGGCGGGTGTGATGCTGCGCGATCCGGCGCGTTTCGATCTGCGCGGTTCGCTGCAACACGGCCGCGATGTGGAGATCGACACCAACGTGATCATCGAAGGCAAGGTTACGCTCGGCAACCGCGTCAAAATCGGTGCGGGTTGCATCATCAAAAATAGCGTGATTGCTGACGACTGCGAAATCAGTCCCTATTCGGTGATCGAAGATGCCACCCTAGCCGCCGCCTGTACGGTTGGACCTTTTGCGCGTCTGCGTCCGGGCAGCGAGCTGGCGGAAGAAGCGCACGTTGGCAACTTCGTGGAAATGAAGAAAGCCACGCTCGGCAAAGGCTCGAAAGCCGGTCATCTCTCTTATCTCGGCGATGCGGAAATTGGCGCAGGCGTGAATATCGGCGCGGGTACTATTACCTGCAATTATGACGGCGCCAACAAATTCAAAACCATCATTGGTGACAACGTGTTTATCGGTTCGGATACCCAACTGGTGGCGCCGGTCAGCGTGGCGAGCGGAGCGACCATCGCCGCAGGCACCACGATAATGAAAGATGTGTTAGCCGCGGATCTGGTCTACAACCGTAAAGAGCAGAATCAAAAATCGGGCTGGCAGCGTCCTGTTAAGAAAAAATAAATTTTAAAGGCCGACAACGATCGGCCTGTTTGCAGTGCCATAAAAAAATATCCCCACTCTCTACAAGGCTCGGGGAAATCAGGTCAGATGACAACGCAATGGCCGAAAGCCATGAAGTCAGGAAATTACTATGTGTGGAATTGTTGGTGCAGTAGCGCAGCGTGACATCGCAGAAATTCTGCTGGAAGGTTTGCGTCGTCTTGAGTATCGCGGTTATGACTCAGCGGGATTAGCCGTTGTCGATCGTCAGGGCCATATGACGCGCCTGCGTCGTCTGGGCAAAGTGCAGAACCTGGCGGAAGCCGCAGAGCAGCAGCCGCTGATTGGCGGCACCGGTATCGCACACACGCGCTGGGCGACCCACGGTGAACCGTCGGAGGCCAATGCGCATCCGCACGTTTCTGAGCACATCATCATCGTGCACAACGGCATCATTGAAAACCATGAGCCGCTGCGCGCGCAGTTGCTTGAGCGCGGCTATCACTTTGCCTCAGAAACCGACACCGAAGTGGTGGCGCATCTGGTGCATTGGGAGCAGAAGCAGGGCGGCACGCTGCGTGAAGTGGTGCTGCGCGTCATTCCGCAGCTGCGCGGTGCGTATGGCATGGTGATCATGGACAGCCGCGATCCTTCGCTGCTGGTGGCGGCGCGTTCCGGTAGCCCGCTGGTGATTGGCCGTGGCGTGGGTGAAAACTTTATTGCTTCCGATCAGCTGGCACTGCTGCCGGTGACGCGTCGCTTCATCTATCTGGAAGAGGGCGATATTGCCGAGATCACCCGCCGCGAAGTCACCATTATCGATCGTGATGGTAAAACGGCTAAGCGCGCCGAAATCGAATCGACTGCGCAGTACGATGCCGGCGACAAAGGCATCTATCGTCACTACATGCAAAAAGAGATTTACGAGCAGCCGAACGCGATCAAAAACACCATCACCGGTCGTTTCAATCACGGCGAAGTCGATCTTAGCGAGCTGGGCCCGGAAGCTGAGAAGCTGCTGAGCCAGGTCGAGCATATTCAGATCATCGCCTGCGGTACGTCATACAACTCCGGCATGGTTTCGCGTTACTGGTTTGAGTCGCTGGCTAATCTGCCTTGTGATGTGGAAATCGCTTCGGAATTCCGTTATCGCAAATCTGCGGTGCGTAAAAATAGTCTGCTGATCACGCTGTCACAATCGGGTGAAACTGCCGATACGCTGGCGGCGCTGCGCCTGTCGAAAGAGCTGGGTTATCTCGGTTCGCTGGCGATCTGTAACGTGGCCGGTTCATCACTGGTGCGTGAGTCAGATTTGGCGCTGATGACCAAAGCCGGTACCGAAATTGGCGTTGCCTCGACCAAAGCCTTCACCACACAGCTGGCGGTATTGCTGATGCTGGTGGCGAAACTGGGTCGTCTGCACGGCATGAAAGCCGAAACCGAGCACGAGATTGTGCACGCGCTGCAGGCCTTGCCGAGCCGCATCGAGCAGATGCTGGCGCAGGACAAAGTGATCGAAAACCTGGCTGAAGGTTTCTCGGATAAACATCATGCGCTGTTCCTTGGCCGTGGCGATCAGTATCCGATCGCTATGGAAGGCGCGCTGAAGCTGAAAGAGATCTCCTACATCCACGCCGAAGCCTATGCGGCGGGCGAGCTGAAGCACGGCCCGCTGGCGCTGATTGATGCCGATATGCCGGTGATCGTGGTCGCGCCGAACAACGAACTGCTGGAGAAGCTGAAATCCAATATTGAAGAGGTACGCGCGCGCGGCGGTTTGCTGTACGTGTTTGCCGATCAGGATG
>NZ_DAMBSA010000095.1:7987-12797 GCF_032054795.1 Pantoea sp. CTOTU49201 | reverse complement strand
GCAGCGAAGAAGCCTCACTATACTGGCGGCACGATCATTATTTAAATCGATTAAAATCATGCAAGGCATCAACGAAAATGATTTTGCACGCATCGACCTGAATTTGCTGGTGGTGCTGCTGGTGATGTACGAAGTGCGCAGCGTCACGCTGGCGGCAAATCGACTCTATCTTGGGCAACCGGCGGTGAGCGCGGCGTTAAAACGGCTGCGTGAGATGTTTGACGATCCGCTGTTTGTCCGCGCCTCAAACGGCATGACGCCAACGCCACGCGCCGAGCAGCTGGTGCAACAATTCGCGCCGCTGATGCAGGATTTGCATCGCGTGATCTTCACGCAGCAGCCCTTCAACGCCGCGCAGGATAGCTACAGTTTTCGCATTGGCATGAGCGATTGGCTGGAACATTGGCTGATGCCGGATTTGCTGGCAGAACTGGCGCGTGTGGCACCGAATGTTGATGTGAAAGTCATTGCCACCGATCCGTGGCAGGCGATTCCGCTGATGGAGCAGCAGCAAGCGGATGTGGTGATCACGGTCGGCAACGAAACCAGCCGCGATCTTACGCGTGAGAAGATCCTGCGTGCGGGTTTCAACACGGTTTGGCACCGCGATCAGATTCAACTCGGCGCGCCGCTGACGCTGCAGCAGTTTGTCAGCTACGACCACGCGCTGGTGTCGTATCGCGGCGTAAGCGAAAGCGCGCTGGATCGGCAGCTGCAACAGCACGGAATGGCGCGGCGCGTGCGCTATGTGACACCGAACTTCTCCGCGTTACCGATGCTGCTGAAGCGTCTGCCGCTGTTCGCCGCCGTGCCGCTGGGTTTGGTGCCATCCTGGTGCGCGTTATATGACCTGAGCGCCGCACCCGTACCAGTGAGCATGCCGGATTATGAGGTGTCGCTGCTGTGGCATAACGCGCGCAGCGAAGATGCCGCTAACCGCTGGCTGCGGGATGTGCTGCGCGGGTTGATAAGGTCGCCATGAATGGCGACCCTACGACAGGACGGCGGGAATTCCGTAGGGTCGCCATTTATGGCGACCGCTATGCCGACCTGCTCGCTTACCACGGCACCACGCGCCCTAAATAATCCAGATAATGAATCCCGCTACGTCCGGCGTAGCTTTCCATGGTATTCAGCAGATTCGGGATGCTCTCCTCAATGGTCAAGCGCGCTTCCGGGCCGCCCATATCGGTGCGCACCCAGCCGGGCGCCATCAGCAATAATGTGCGCTCGCCGCCACTGCGTGCGGCAAAACTGCGCATAAACATATTCAGCGCCGCTTTGCTGCCGCGATACACCTCATAATTGCCGTTGGTGTTATTGGTCAAACTGCCCTGGCCGGATGACATCACGGCGATGGTGCCGCTCGCCGTAACGCAATCCTTAAAGGTTTCAATCACCCGCAGCGGGCTCAGCGCGTTGGTCACCATCACACGAGTAAACTCACTGGTTGAGACATCGGCGATGGTTTCGCGATCGTCATTTTTCACCCCCGCGTTAACGAACAGCATATCGAACTGACGATCCGCCAGCCGCGTATGTAGCGCCTTCACCTGTTCGGGTTCATTGATATCCACACTTTCTACCGTAAGCTGTGCGGGGAAGCGATCGGCCAGTTGCTGTAAATTCCCGGTCGAGTTTTCACGTCCGGTGGCGACCACTTGATAACCGCGCTGCAGCATGGTTTCCGCCAGCGCCAAACCCAGTCCACGCGATGCGCCAATCAGTAAAATGTTCATGTTGTTCTCCTCGGTGTTTGCGATGGATAGAGTGTAGCGCCAGGCGAGGGCAGGCGGAACGCGCAGCATTGACAGCATTAACCTGCACCAAACGCCTTGTCTAATTGTGCCGGATCGGCGAGGATAACCCGCATGAATGATGCCGATCTCAACCTGTTAATTGCTTTGGATGCGCTGCTGATTGAAGGCAGCGTGATTGGCGCTGCGCGTCGCTTAGGGTTAAGCGAATCGGCGATGAGCCGCACACTCGGACGCTTACGCGCCACCACCGGCGATGCGCTGTTAGTGCGCGCTGGACGCCAAATGGTGCTGACACCTTATGCTGAAGCGATCCGCGAGCGCACGCATCACACGGTGAGCGAAGCGCGTGCGGTGTTAAGCCCGACGGCGCAATCGCTGGATTTGCGTCAGCTGGATCGCTGCTTCACCCTGCGCACCAATGAGGGATTCGTCGAAGCCTTTGGCAGCGAGCTGATCGCAGCCGTGGCGGAACAAGCGCCGCACGCGTGGCTCAGTTTTGTGCCCAAGCCCGAGAAAAGCGCGCGCGATTTGCGTGAAGGCAATATCGATCTGGAGATTGGCGTGCTGGGCAATATGGGCCCGGAGATTCGTTTGCAGGCGCTGTTTCGCGATGACTTTGTCGGCGTGGTGCGCGCCGGACATCCGCTCACGCAGCAGCTGGATATCGCCCAGTTCGCCGCCTTTGGGCATATTGTGGCGTCACGTCGCGGTGAGCTGGGTGGGCCGATTCATGATGCGTTGCAGCAGGCCGGATTAACACGCAAGGTCGCGGCGCTGGTGCCGGCATTTTCCAGCGCGGTGGCGTTGGCGCAGGAATCAGATCTTGTCGCCTTAGTGCCGCGTTCGCTGTTTCTGCATCATCCGTTAATCAAAAACAGCACCACCTTAGCGATGTTTGAACTGCCATTCGCCACGCCGGAAATGACCGTGTCACAGCTGTGGCATCCGCGACTGGAAAATGATGCCGCGCACCGCTGGCTGCGCGGTGTGGTAAAACACGTTTGTCAGCCGCCGCGCACCGAACCGCGCCACACCACATCGGCCTGATACAGCAGGCTGTCGTGCTGTTGTTCACCTTGCGGCGTGAAGCCGGTTTCATCCTGCTCGGTTTGTATCAACCACTTCACCGCATCCTGCGCGAACTGCTCAACCGGCTGGGAAAAGGTGGTGAGATTGTAGGAGGACCAGCCGGCCTGCGCGATGTTGTCGTAGCCGATCAAACAGAGATCTTCCGGCACGCGCAGGGCAAAGCGGTGACGCGCTTCATCCATGAATCCGCAGGCCACCAAATCGGTGACGCAAAACACGCCGTCTGGGCGCTGATGACGCGTCAGCAAACGGTGCGCCAGAATCTGGCCGCTCTCATACGATGTGGTGCCAAAGCGTTCCACCGTCACGCTTAATCCCGCTCGTTCCGCAGTCGCGACAAAGGTGTCTTCACGTTTTTTCAGGCTTGGCGTGCCTGCCAGCGAATTGGCAAACGCCAGATGCTGACAACCGGCGCGCTGAAACGCCATCACCGCGGTTTGTGCGGCACTCTCCGCATCGAGATTGATGCTAAGCGAACCTGGCAGCGCCTCGTCGCGGTTGATCAAAATGATGCGCTGGCCGTGCTTATAACACTGGCGAGTAATGGTGCGATCCGGCATGCCGGAGAGAATGATCGAGGCATCGGCGCGGAAATTAATCGCCTGCTGCAGCGCCGCTGAAACGCTGTTGTCCGAGCGATCGGTGTTGATCAGCATCGCCACTTTGCCTGCTTCCTGCAGAAACTGCGTCAGCCAGCGCACCAGACTGGCGCGATAGGGCGTGGCGATTTCCGAGACGATCAGGCAGACAATACTGCTGCGATTGCTTACCAGACCGCGCGCCAGATGATTGACGTGATAACCTAACTCTTCCGCCGCCTTCATCACCCGTTCACGCGTCGCCGGTGACACGCTGGCGCCCGGCGTAAACGCGCGCGACACCGCCGAGCGCGAAACGCCCGCGCGTTCAGCGACATCCTGCGCACTGACCACCGCTTTCTCATGCTGCATGCTCAACACCTCTTCACAATCTGGCTGCCACTGAGTCTGCCTCAGATTGCAAAGCTGTGCAAACCGCTTTAGATCTCATTTGTTGCATTTTTGTGACATCGCCTAACAATTGCGCAGTGTGGTGTTTGACAGGACATTTCTTGTTCATTACTACTTTGCACACACGTGCAAGAAAAGGTGCCAATGAAGCACCAACCCTACAATCCTGGAGAACACTATGCGAGTCACCTCAATGGCCATCGCGCTATCCCTCTGTTGCACTGCACTGCCGTTTGCCGCCTCGGCAGCGGGTAATCTGAATATGGTCTGCTCCGCCGATGTGGTGGTGTGCGAGCACATGACCAACATCTTCAGCAAGGCGCATCCGGACATCAAAGTCAGCATGGTGCGCCTCTCGGCGGGCGAAGCCTATGCACGGCTGCGCAGCGAAGCACGTAATCCGCGCACCGATATCTGGTGGGCAGGCACCGGCGATCCGCATATGCAGGCGGCGGAAGAGGGGCTGACGCAGCCATACAAATCGCCGCTGCTCGATCAGCAGCAGGATTGGGCGCAGAAGCAGGCGGAAAACTCTAATTACCGCACGGTGGGCATTTACGCCGGCGCGCTCGGCTGGGGTTACAACACCAAACTGCTGGAATCGAAAAAGCTGAAAGAACCGAAATGCTGGGCCGATCTGCTGGACCCAAGCTTCAAAGGCGAGATTCAGATCGCCAACCCGAACTCGTCGGGTACCGCCTACAACACGCTGGCGACGCTGGTGCAGATCATGGGTGAGGATAAAGCCTTTGATTACCTGAAAAAGCTTAATGCCAATATTTCGCAATACACCAAATCGGGCTCCGCACCGGTGAAATCGGCGGCGCGTGGCGAAACCACCGTCGGCATCGTGTTTATGCATGATGCGGTGGCGATGGAAGTGGACGGTTTCCCGATCAAGACCGTCGCGCCGTGTGAAGGCACCGGCTATGAGATTGGTTCGATGTCGATTGTCAAAGTGGCACGTAACCT
>NZ_DAMBSA010000095.1:0-7977 GCF_032054795.1 Pantoea sp. CTOTU49201 | reverse complement strand
CGCATATGAAAGAGGCCAAATCTTTCCAGCTGCCGTCGAACCGTAATGCGGAGATTTCGGAGTACGCGCCGCGCTTTGAGAACATCAAACTGATCGATTACGACTTCAAAACTTACGGCGATTCGGCCAAACGTAAAGCGTTGTTAGGACGTTGGGATAAAGAGATCGGTGCCAGCGCGCAGTGAGATCGGTGCGGTTGGTGGGACGGTCGTCAAAAATGACGACCCTACAAAACCCGATGAAACCCGGTCGCCATTCATGGCGACCGGGTTAATCACCGCACAAAACCCCGTAGGGTCGCCATTCATGGCGACCGGGTAAATTACCGCACGAAACTCCGTAGGATCGTCATTTATGGCGACCTGGTTAAGCACCGCACAAAAACCCGAATTCGAGGTATGTGATGAATGCAAATAATCGCCGTCTGACAGGCGCGCTGATCATCGGCGCAGTGGCGTTACTGCTGCTGCCGTGGTTCAGCCTGGAAGCCGGTTTCTTCAGCAGCGGCTGGTTAACCAGCCTGTGGAGCGACAGCGCCAATGCGCCCGCGCTGTGGCAAGTGGGCGAACATCCGTGGCTGCTTATAGCCATCGCGCTGTTCGTGCTGTGCGCCGGTTGCGACATCCTGCCGAGCGCGGCGCGCAGCCGTTTGCTGCTGCTGTTCAGCGCGCTTGGCGTGCTGTTTCTGGTTATTGAAGGTCACGCCATTGGTTACAGCGGCTGGAGCTGGCTGTGGCTGGAAAATCGCTTCGGCGCGCTCGCATCGGGGCAACCGGCGATGGGCGCGGGTGCGCTGCTGTTGCTGACCACTTTCCTGCTGCTGTTTTCCTTCGCGCTAGCCGAACGCGGCGTAATGAAAGGTGATGCCTTTGTGGTGGCGTCGCTGATGCTGCTCACCGCGCTGGTCAGCATCTTCGTGCTCTATCCGGTCCTCAGCATGTTTGTGGTGTCGGTGCAGGACGTGGACGGCAGCTTCAAGCCGGATGGCTTAATCAGCAACATTCAGGATCCGTCGATCTGGAGCCTGTCCTGTTTGTCGGGCGGCACCTGCGGCACCGCATGGCGCACATTGTGGCTGGCGCTGATGACCGCCGCTGGCTCAACGCTGCTGGGTTTAGCGTTTGCATTAGCCGCCACGCGCACGCCGCTGCCGTTTAAGAAAGCGCTGCGCATGCTGACCATTCTGCCGATCATCACGCCGCCGTTTGTGATTGGCCTGGCGCTGATCCTGCTGTTTGGCCGCTCCGGCGTGGTGACGGAACATCTGGCGGCGCTGTTTGGCATCGAACCGGGCCGCTGGCTGTATGGCTTAACCGGCATCTGGATCGCGCAGGTTTTATCGTTCACGCCGATTGCGTTTCTGGTGCTGATTGGCGTGGTGGAAGGTATCAGTCCGTCGCTGGAAGAGGCGTCACAAACACTGCGCGCCAATCGCTGGCGCACCTTCACGCGCGTCTCGCTGCCATTGATGGCGCCGGGTTTAGCCAACGCTTTTCTGATTAGCTTTATCGAAAGCATGGCCGATTTCGGTAACCCGATGGTGCTGGGCGGCAGTCACGGCGTGCTCTCCACTGAGATCTTCTTCTCGGTGGTCGGCGCGCAGAACGATCCGAGCCGCGCAGCGGTGCTGGCGATGATTCTGCTGTGCTTCACGCTGACGGCCTTTGTGCTGCAGCGCTGGTGGCTCGGCGGCAAGAACTTCGCCACCGTCACCGGCAAAGGCGACGGCGGCAAACATGTGCAACTGCCGCGCGTGCTGCGCTTTGGCGTGTACGGCATGGTGATTCCGTGGGGCCTGTTTACGCTGGTGATCTACGGCATGATTGTGGTCGGCGGCTTTGTGCAGTCGTGGGGATTGAATGATGCGCTGACCATCGAGCATTACGTGCGCGCCTTCGGCGTGAGTTTCAGCGACGGGCATCTGCTGTGGAGCGGCGTGGCGTGGAACTCGTTCTGGACCACGCTGGAGATCGCGCTGATTGCCGCACCGCTGACGGCGATTGTCGGCCTGCTCACCGCATGGCTGATTGTGCGTCAGAAGTTCGCCGGTCGTCAGACCTTCGAGTTCCTGCTGATGCTGAGCTTCGCCATTCCCGGCACGGTGATCGGCGTGAGTTATGTGATGGCCTATAACCTGCCGCCGCTGGAGATCACCGGTACCGCGATGATCCTCGTGGCCTGCTTTGTGTTCCGCAACATGCCGGTTGGCGTGCGCGGCGGCATCGCGGCGATGAGTCAGCTGGATAAAAGTCTTGATGAAGCTTCATTAACGCTCGGCGCTAACAGCTTCCGCACGCTGCGCAAAGTGGTGCTGCCGCTGCTGAAACCAGCCATTAGCGCCGCGCTGGTCTACGCCTTCGTGCGTGCCATTACCTCGATCAGTGCGGTGATCTTCCTCGTGAGCGCGCAATACAACATGGCAACCTCTTACATCGTCGGGCTGGTGGAAAACGGCGAATACGGTGTGGCGATTGCGTACTCAACCGTCTTGATTGTGGTGATGCTACTGATCATCGGCATGTTCCAGTGGCTGGTGGGCGAACGGCGTCTGCGCCGCGTGGCCCGTCCGGTCGAGATGGCAATTCCGCCAGCTTCAACGTCCTTAACGCAGGAGAGAGCCGTATGACACGCGTAACCGCTGGATCTGTGGTGTTTGAACACGTCTCGAAACGCTTTGCCGGTTTTGATGCGATTCCCGATCTCTCGCTGACGGTGGAACCGGGCACGCTGGTGACGCTGCTGGGTCCATCCGGCTGCGGCAAAACCACCACGCTGCGGCTGCTGGCCGGGCTGGAGCATCCCACTGCCGGGCGCATTTTGATTGGCGGCAAAGATGTCACCAACCTGCCCGCTAACGAGCGCGACGTGGCGATGGTGTTTCAGTCTTACGCGCTGTTCCCGCACATGAGCGCGCTCGACAACATCATGTATGGCTTGCAGTCGTCGGGCATGAATAAGCGTGAAGCGCAGGACCGCGCCCGTGAAGGGCTCAAGTTGGTGGGCCTCGAACATCAGGGCCAGCGCCTGCCTTCGGAGCTCTCCGGTGGGCAGCAACAGCGCATTGCGGTGGCGCGCGCGCTGGTGCTGGAGCCGCAGGTGTTGCTGCTGGATGAGCCGCTCTCCAACCTTGATGAGCGTTTGCGTCGCCGCGTGCGTACCGATATCCGCGATCTGCAACAGCGGCTCGGCTTCACGGCGGTTTACGTCACACACGATCAGGAAGAAGCGCTGGCGGTCTCCGATAAGATTATTGTCATGAAAGAGGGTGATATTGCCCAGCAGGGCGCGCCGGAAAGTCTCTATCACGCGCCGAATTCGGTGTTTATCGCCGACTTTATGGGCGAGGCCAATATTCTGCCGTGTGAAGTCGAGCAGCTTGATGGCAGCGAAGCGCTGGTGCGGCTTGGCAGCCAGCGCTATCGCGTGCGCGGCAACGGTTTGAAAACCGGCGTGGCACAGCTGTCGGTGCGACCGCAGTTTATTACGCTGCGCGGAGAAGGCGCGGGCGCACTGCGCGGCGAAGTGACGCACAGCACGTGGCTTGGCGACCATATCGAATATGAAGTCGCTACCGAATTGGGTTCGCTGTTTATTGTCGATGCCGAGATGGAGCAGCAGTTGCCGCTGGCATCGAACGTCGCGATTGATTTTAAACCTCAGGGTTTGGCCCTGATTGCCGGTTAATTTAAGGATGGATGATGAGTGAATTAGACAATGACCCGCTGTTATCACGCCTGATTTTAGCGGAGAAGGTGGCACGCGCCGGTGGCGCGAAGGCGCTGGAGTATTTCCATCAGCGCGACACCTTAGTGGTGGAGACCAAATACGATTTGCAGGATGTGGTATCCCGCGCTGACCGCGAAGTGGAACAGATGATCGACCAGCAAATTCGCGCGCAGTTTGCCGACGACGGCTTCCTCGGCGAAGAGTACGGTTTGCAGGACGGTTCATCGGGTTATACGTGGGTGGTCGATCCTATCGATGGCACCAGCCCGTTCCTTAACGGCATGCCGAACTGGTGCGTCTCCGTTGCGGTGCTGCACGACGGCGTGCCGGTGATTGGCGTGATTTTCGCGCCCACTTATCAGGAATGTTACGTCGCTGCTCTTGGTCAGGGTGCGACGCTGAACGGCAAGCGCTTGCAGGTGGATGCATCGCGCACTTTGCAAAATCATGTCACCGGTTTTGGTGCCAACAGCCACGTTAGCCCGGATGAAGTGGGGACAATTCTCGCATCGCTGTTGGCGGCGGGCGGGAATTTTATTCGCATTGGATCGGGTGCATTGATGCTGGCGTGGGTCGCAGCTGGGCGCGTGGTGGGTTATTACGAGCCGTACATGCATGCGTGGGATTGTCTGGCCGGTTATTGCCTGGTGAAAGAGGCGGGCGGTTGGTATCACCCGTTCAACACCGAAGGTGAACGTTTGCTGAAAGGCGCGCAGGTGCTGGCGGTTGCGCCGGGTGCGGAAGCGGATTTGAAGCGCATTGCCGGGTTGTGATGTTGGTTGAGGTCGCCATGAATGGCGACCCTACAAAGATGGTGCGCGCTTTAATACGGTCGCCATTTATGGCGACCTCCTATCAAACAAGAATAAACTCCCGATAACCCGACCAAATCACATAGATCGCGAAATAGACAAAAATTAACGCGGAAGCGAGATAGGAATACTTCAGCAGACGCTGCCCCAGCAGCTTACCGCCCATACTGCCAACCAGGCACAGCACGCAGGTCCACACCACGCCAGCAATAAAGAACCCGCCGAGAAACGACGAAGTTGCCGCCGCGCTGCCGTGTCCCATACGGGAAATCAACGCACCGCCGACGCTGGCAAACCACAAAATCGCGGTCGGCGATGACATCGCCAGCATCACGCCACGACTGAACTCGCGCAGCAGCGATCGATAGGGCTGTTGTTCAGTTTCCGGTAGTGCAGCCTGCTTCTGCAACGCCGCATACAGCATCTTCCCGGCAAACCACAGCAACAGCACACCGCCGCCAATCCATAAAACCCAGCGCACGGCGGTGAACTGCAACACAATCGCCATGCCCGCCAGCGCCAGCAGCGCATAGATTAAGTCACCGATGCAGGTGCCAATCCCCAACCAAAAACCGTGAAAATAGCCGCGTTGCATCGCCAGCGTGATCATGGCGATATTGGCGAGACCGATATCAAGGCACAACGACAAACTCAGCAGAAAACCATTTGAAAACTGCAGCATAGCAACGTCAGCATCCCTGGCATGTTAAGAGGGCTTCATTAAAGCATGCCGGGAAAACGCAGTAATAATAAGAATTACGCATTTGAGGTCTTTCGGCAGACAGGTTTGGAGGTAATCGTGCTCTAACGGCGGATAAATCCCCGATAATGTGAACACGATCACGTCCGTTCGGCGCGAATTAAAGCAATCCCACTATAGTCGTAAAGCGGCCTGCATCATCGACCGCAAACACAATAAAAAATCCAACGCGACTAACGCTTTCTATAAAGAACATTCCGATTATGGTGGGTACCACAATGAAAAATCACAATAAATCCGTGTCTGGCGGTTTGGCGTCACGTCTAAGCGTGGCATTATCGCTAGCTGTTTTCACATTAGCGGGAAGTGCAATGGCAACTGCAGCGGAACATCACAACCAAACGGCCTTAGTGGGCACATGGACCAGCATCCCGGATGCGCCGTTAGTGCAAAATCCTGGGCATCCCAGCGAAGGCTTGTACCGTTTAAAGGTCAATAGCGACGGCACGCTGACGCCGCTCGATTTCATCAAAATGAAAAGCCCATCGTGGATTGTGAAATCGCATGATGGCCGTTTTGCCTACACCACCAATGAAGAGAACGCCGGTGCGGTTACTGCGCTGGCGATTGATCACAGCGGCAAGGTTCGCGTGATTAACGCGGTGGATAGCCACGGCCAGCAGCCGACGCATGCCACCATCAGCCCGGACGGTAAATTCCTGTTTGTCGCCAACTATTCGGTGGCCAAAGGCGGTGCCAGCGTGGCGGTGTTCCCGATTCATCACGACGGTTCGCTCGGCGAGCAGGCGCAGAATTTCCCGTTTGCCAGCGGCAGCGGTGCGGTGAAAGATCGTCAGGATAGCGGCCACGCGCACTCCACCACCTTTACGCATGATGGCAAATACCTTTACGCTGCAGATCTCGGCGGCGACAAACTGCACGCTTATGCCTATCACGCGGGCAAAACTCAGCCGCTGGCAGCCGATACCTCGCGCGATGTCTCATTCCCTGCCGGTTCTGGCCCGCGCCACATGGTGTTTTCCCCGGATGGCAAACACGCTTATGTCACCACCGAAATGGCCGGTGAAGTGGTGGTGTTCGCGGTGAAGGACGATCGTCTGGAGCAGCAGGCTAAGGTCAAACTGAACACGGAAAACAGCAGCGCCGAGTATCGCAGCGGCGGTGGCATTATCCTCAGCCCGAACGGTAAGTTTGTGATTGCAGCGAATCGCGGCTCAGATAACAGCTTAGTGGTGTTTAAAATTGAGCAGGATGGTTCACTGGGAACGCCGGTGCGCTATAAAGCGGATGGCATTGAACCGCGTGCTTTCGCCTTTGATGCCAGCGGCAAATACCTTTATGTGGCGAACGTGTTCACCAATAACATTACGATGTTCCATTTCGATGCTGAGACCGGTGCGTTGAAAGCCGCAGGTGAAGTGGCGAAGATTGCCACGCCGACGGATATTAAGTTTTTTAATTGAGTTTTATTGAGGTCGCCATAAATGGCGATCTCACCGGTTTTGTAGGGTCGCCATTTATGGCGACCGCGCACCTAATTGGTGCCCATTGCCATTTAACGGTGCGCACATTTCTGTAAAAACGCAATTAATCCTCCAATAACCCCAATCCACGGCCTCTATTTTATTTGGCCCACTTCTTGCTTTATACAAAATAACGCCCCAACGATGTGGCAACCCTCTTGTTAATGCAGACAGCGCCGTCTGCCGATCGCTTTTATTCTCTCCGGCCTCCCGGAAAAACTCCAATTTGATCCTTCCCTTTCAAGAGGTTGCTATGGCTATTAGTCGTCGTTCATTTATCCAGGGTTCAGCAGTTTCGGCATTAGGTTTGGCGGCGGGCGTTGCGCCTAAGTTTTCTTTCGCCGCCGACAGCAAAGACGCGATTAAAATCGCCAGTATTCTCGACTTATCCGGCGGGCTCGATATCTACGGCAAACCGATGTCGAACGCGATTAATTTGGCGGCGGAAGAGATCAACGCAGCGGGCGGTTTATTAGGTCGCCCGTTGCAGGTGATTAATTACGATGCGCAATCCAATATGCAGCTTTATGCGCAATATGCGCAGCAGGCGGCGCTGAAAGATAAAGTGGCGGTGGTGCACGGCGGCATTACCTCGGCTTCGCGCGAGGTTATTCGTCCGGTGCTGGATCGTTTTCGCTCGCTCTATTTTTATCCGGCGCAATATGAAGGCGGCGTATGCGATCGTAATTATTTCTCTTCCGGTTCTACTCCGGCGCAAACTGTGGAAAAACTGGTGCCTTATGCGGTGAAAAAGTGGGGCAAAAAAGTCTACGTGTTGGCAGCGGATTATAACTACGGCCAAATCGTCTCGGCGTGGGTGAAAAAGTCGGTGCATGATAACGGCGGCGAAGTGATGGCGGTTGAATTCTTCCCGCTGGATGTCACCGATTTTGGCGCAGCAATCTCCAAAATTCAGAGCGCCAAACCCGACATGGTGTGGTCAGCGCTGGTCGGTGGCGCGCACATCTCCTTCTATCGCCAGTGGCATGCGGCCGGTATGAGCGGCAAGATCCCGATTGCCTCCACGGTGTTTGGCGGCGGCAACGAACACATCATTCTGTCACCGGAAGAGAGCAACGGCATTCTGGTGGCCGCTAACTATATGCAGGAAATCCCCTCGCCGGAAAACAAAGCCTTCGTCGAGCGATTCCATGCGCGCTACGGCGCCAACACGCCGTACATCAGCGACCTCGCG
>NZ_DAMBSA010000094.1:0-12841 GCF_032054795.1 Pantoea sp. CTOTU49201 | reverse complement strand
AACGCCAGCCGACTTGCTGCAGCAAGATCCGCTGGCGTTGTTTGATACGTTAGGGCTGCGTGTGCAGCTGAGTGCCTCGCGCAGCAGCGGCTTACAGGCGCTGGCGGATGCGGTGCAACGCGCTGCACGTCAGCATACTCAGGCCGTTTGACGCGCCGCCTTCGCCAGAAACTTCTTCAACGCGTGGGAAACCGCCACAAACCCGAAAGTGGCGGTCACCATGGTCGCCGCGCCAAATCCTGCGGCACAATCCATCCGTTTCGGGCCTTCTGCGGTGGAGCGTGAAGTGCACACGCTGCCGTCCGGCTGCGGATACATCAGCGCTTCCGTCGAGAACACGCAGTCGATACCGAGCTTGCCTTTGCTGTTCTTGACTACGCCGAAATCCCCTTTCAATCTCTCACGCAGCTTAGCCGCCAGCGGATCCTGAATGGTTTTCGCCAGATCGCTAACCTGGATCTGCGTGGGATCGATCTGGCCGCCCGCGCCGCCGGTGGTAATCAGCGGGATCTTGTTGCGACGACACCAGGCAATCAATGCGGCTTTGGGGCGCACGCTATCAATCGCATCAATCACGTAGTCGAAACCCGCCGATAACAGTTCGGCGGTATTCTCCGGCGTGATGAAGTCATCGATACAGATCACTTCGCATTCCGGATTGATGGCGCGCATACGTTCCGCCATCACTTCGGTTTTCGCCTGGCCCACTTTGCCCTGTAGCGCATGAATCTGGCGGTTGGTATTGGTGATACAGACATCGTCCATATCAATCAGGGTGATTTTACCGATGCCGGTGCGCGCTAACGCTTCCGCCGCCCACGAACCCACACCGCCAATACCAATCACGCAAAAATGCGCGTCGGCAAAACGCTGCAACGCGTCCTGGCCATAGAGACGCGCCGTGCCGCCAAAACGTTGTCGCCAGGCGTCGCTTACTACTGTCATAACCAAACCTTTCCGCTAAAACGGGACATTAATTAGAACCTAACAGCAGCGAACCGTTGTTGCCATTTTGTGGGTTGCTAAACACCGGCTGACCGGTGCCCGGCGCGGCTTTCAGCACCCAGACGCGGCCATAATGGTTGTAGAAACCGGCCAGATGCGCCGCATCGGGGCCAACGCCCTGATAGATATCGAAGTGCTGGCCTTTAATCGCGCCGCCCACGTCCAACGCCACCATCAGGCGCATCTCATATTTGCCATTAAACTTACCCTTCTCGTTCAGCTGCGGCACTTCCGCTAACAGTACGGTTCCGGCTGGAATCAGTGAACGATCGGAGGCAACAGAGGCTTTGGCAATCAACGGGACCGCGCTGGCACCGCGTACCGGCACATACTCTTCCGGCTTAAAGAAGACAAAAGATTGGTTGGTTTCCAGCACCGAACGCACTTCCTGTGGCGAATGCTCTTGCGCCCACTGACGAATCGCCTGCATCGACATATCTTCACGCTTCACTTCACCGCGATCGATCAGCTCTTTACCAACGCTGTGGTAAGCCCAGCCATTTTTGCCGCCGTAACCAAAGAAGCGCAGCGGACGACCATCACCAAAATCAACGTAGCCGCTGCCCTGCACATCCATCATGAAGTTATCGATCAGCGAGTTGCTGTAGGCAATGATGTAGCGATCGTCGAGCCCACCACTATATATAGAAGCGCGACTCGGCAGCTTCTGTCCGCGCGGACGCGGCGGCATACGATAAATCGGATACTGGAACTCGCCCTGACGGGTATAGCGCGCTTCCACGACTGGCGTGTAGTAGCCGGTGAATTGCACGTTACCGTAATTGTCGGTGCCTTCCATCTGGTAGGCATTCAAACCAAACTGATTAAGCTGACGCGTATCGGCACCGGACAGCAGCCAGTTTTGCACCGCGCTGTAGGTGCCGTTGTTGCGCCCAAACAAGCCGGACGAGGCGGTTTGAATCTGCACCACCTGATCGCCAAAGTCTTTACCGTTCACCGGACGCCCTTTGGCGTTCGGCTGATTGACCAGCCCGAGCGGTTGCTCCAGCTTGCCATCTATATATTGTTGACCGCGGTCGGTCGGTTTGGAACTACAGCCCGCTAACAGCGCGATAAATGCGCCAGTAAGTGCATACTTCGCCCAATGTCCTTTCATAACCTTCTCTTTTTATCGATTGTTTGCCCGGCGAAGATAGCAAAGGGACAGAGAGATTGAAATCTGCCCTAAGCGGTCAAGCTCACATCTGTACAATAATTCGCCCGATGGCGAGTTTATTCATCAACTGACTGTAAATTTGGCGTTTTGTCTCAAAAAGGGGTTGCATCGCCGCGCGTCCAGAGTATAGTGCGCATCCACGGACGCGGGGTGGAGCAGCCTGGTAGCTCGTCGGGCTCATAACCCGAAGGTCGTCGGTTCAAATCCGGCCCCCGCAACCAATTGTCTTAAGAAGAATACAATGTGAAAAGTCGCTTAATGCGACAGACGGACGCGGGGTGGAGCAGCCTGGTAGCTCGTCGGGCTCATAACCCGAAGGTCGTCGGTTCAAATCCGGCCCCCGCAACCAATCATTTAAACACCTTAACGGGTGTTTTTTTGTTTGTGCGCCATTTTCCCCATGATTATTTCGAACTGATGACACTTCCATTCCCCATTGGTGGTCTATTAAACAAATTGTTATGAAGTTGAATTATTATAACTTTATGAAATTTATAGTTAAGCCACTAAAGTTAAAACTCAACTTTTTCGTTATTTTTTATCAAGACAAATCTCAAACACGATATTACGATTTGCAGTAACACTGCATGCATTGATAACGCATAGGGCGCTATCGTTGCACAGTGAGAAATATAAAATGGCGTATTCAAACAAATATTACTCTTCCAGTTATTACAGTAATTTATGGCCGCGTCCACAGTTCAAAAATGGCGAAGTAGTAGTGGATGATATTCGTCATAAAGTGGGAAATGAGTGGAGTTCAATTGCACCAGGATCAACGGAAAACACGGGAACTTTAAGTTTATCTGGCTTTGCATTTGCCTACGCAACCATTGAAATTTACGACAATGGAAAACTCATTAAAACAGTGGAAGCGGGTAGACTTGGAATCTGGAATGCTAATCTGTCAGACATTCTAACTACTGGCGAGCATAACTTCATGGTTAAACAAGCGGGCTATGGTTTTGCGCCAGGTGCCCCTATCAATATATCTATCGAAGGGAATAACGGCGTTATTCCTGTCGAAATCACACAAGTCTATGATGATGTCGGCATTCATAAAGGTATCATTGAGCAAGGCAAAACCACCGATGATTCGCGTCCAACCTTTAGCGGAAAAGGTCCTGCAAACTCGCTGGTAACGCTTGTCAATGAAAGCAACAATGTTATTGCCCAGGGCTACAGTGATAACTATGGCAACTGGAAGATCACACCAGAATTTGATATTGCTGATGGCAGCCATAATATCCGCGCATTCGTTAATGGCAAATTTAGCTCAGATTTCAATATCATCATTGATACCGCGCCTGCTCAATATCCTGTAACGTTCACGGGTGCCTTTGATTATTTAACAGCAAGCACTATTCCTGAGAATGGTGTCACCAGCGATTCACGCCCAGGTTTTTCAGGTGAAGCATCACCTAACTCTTATGTTTATTTATTCATTGAAGGCAGCAATGAGCCTATTGGTGGTTCGGTCACTAACGGCTTTGGCAAATGGACCATTACACCATTTAAAGATCTGGCTGCAGGCACACACACTTTTGAAGTTCGAGTGAATGGTGAAACCGCTAAATATACATTGACCATCGGTGCAGATTCTTCAATTGAGCAACCGCTGGTGATTGATCATCTCATTGACGGTCAATCATTCGATATCATCCCTGAGAATGGTCAGTCTTCAGATACCACTCCATGGATCAGTGGTAAAAGTGAGCCTTTCGCGAATGTTGTCTTATTAGAAGGTTCAAAATTCATTGGTTATGCGCAGGCTGATGCCAGCGGTAAATGGATTTATGAAATAAGCAGTGAGCTTGAAGCGGGTCAACATCTCCTGACCGCACACTCAAATAACCAGGTTAGCGAGCCATTCGCCTTCAGCATCGCGGCACCGCAGGCATCCGGTGGTTACTGGGGTTGGGGCAGCTTTAGCGTTAATGCGGTTACCGATGTTTATGACACTAATGACCAGCCAGAAATCGCTGCCGGTAAAGCATTCAACCAATTCTCTCTGAATGAATTGTTGATCAACGAAGAAGCATCGCTCTTCGCCGAGATCAGCGAGCAGCAAGAAGCACCAGCACTGATTCTGACCCAGGTAGAGTTGAGCACAGAAAGCCTTTCTACCGGCGTAGAACTTAACTCAAATTCCTTCACATCATCAATCACGGAAGAACCGCAGTACGCGCAATACGCGTAAGTCCCGGTTTGAATGAAACTCAACGGATGGCATATGCCATCCGTTTTTTCATTATCTATGCGCCAGCGCCGCACCTTTATCAAAATAGGCCTTAATACCATGCAGAATCGCCTCAGCCACCTGATGCTGATAGCGCGATGTGCGCAACTTGCGCTCCTCTTCCACATTACTGATAAACGCGGTTTCCACCAGAATCGAGGGAATATCCGGCGCTTTCAGTACGGCAAATCCCGCTTGATCGACCGTGCGCTTGTGCAGGTGATTGATATGCCCCATGCGCGACAGCACCTCTTTGCCAAACTTCAGGCTGTCGCTAATGGTTTGCCGCTGCACCATGTCGAACATGGTGTGGTCGAGATAGCGATCGCCGCTCATGCTGACGCCGCCAATCAAATCGGCCTCATTCTGCGTTTGCGCGAGGAAGCGCGCCGCTGCAGAGGTAGCGCCGCTGGTTGAGAGCGCAAACACCGATGAACCGCGTGCGGCACGGCTGGTGAAGGCATCGGCGTGGATCGAGATAAACAGATCCGCGCGCTGCTTACGCGCTTTTGCTACGCGGACACGCAGCGGGATGAACACATCCTCATTGCGCGTCATATAGGCTTTCATGTTGCGCTCTTTATCGATCAGCGCCTTTAGATAGCGACCGATCTTCAACACGATATCTTTCTCACGCGTTTTGTATTTGCCATGCGCGCCAGGATCTTCACCGCCATGTCCGGGATCGATCATGATGATAATCGGGCGATCGCGCCCCGCTTTCCCCGGCAGCGCCGCCTGCACCGGCTGATCGCGCTCAAGATCGCCCTGATTGTAATCCTGCAGTAATGCCAGTAGCGGATCCTCTTCCCGTGATTGCTGATTGGGATAGAGATCGACCACTAAGCGGTGCTTGATGCCCGCCACCGGCGCCAGGGTGAAAGTCTTAGGTGCCGTGCTGCGCTTCAGTTCCAGCACCAGTCGTACCGTGTTGGCATCAAACTGGCCGACGCGTGCAGTTTTGATGAAGGGATCGTCCACACGCACCAGTTTATCGACTCCTTTCAGAACCGGATTGATGTGCATATTTTCAATATCAATAACCAGACGATCGGGATTACTCAGCGTGAACTGCTTGTACTTGAGGGGAACGTTTGATTCCAGTGTAACGCGGGAGTAAGTCGATGATGGCCAGATGCGCACCGCCACAATATGCTGGCTGGCAGCCAGCCCGGTGCGCGTGACGCTCAGCATTAATAGTGCGCCTACGCCCTGTAATAATCGTCGTCGTGTGAAAGCTTCGGACATGCCGCTCCAACTGCTGTGTTATGTCTAAAAAATCGTCACTTGATGGCAAGAAAGTGAAAACTTTGTTCGATGAGAATTGTCTTGTCTTGCCGGAAAACCCAGATAATGCAGGCTGTTAGCGCGTGTTGCATCAGGAAAATCGTAAAGTAACGTCAGGCCCGACGCTTGCAATAAGTAGTAAAAGAGCATAAAAATACGAAAATTACGAATAAACATGCACAGAGGGCTTTACCGTGAAGGAACGCAGTACAGAACTGGTTCAGGGTTTTCGCCATACCGTTCCCTATATAAATACCCATCGTGACAAGACCTTTGTCATCATGTTGGGTGGCGAGGCCATCGAGCATGAGAACTTCTCAAGCATCGTTAATGATATCGGTCTGCTGCATAGCCTCGGCATTCGCTTAGTGGTGGTTTATGGTGCGCGTCCGCAGATTGACGCCAACATGGCCCAGCAACAGCTGGAACCGATTTACCACAAACATACGCGCGTTACCGATGCGCAGTCACTTGAGTTGGTAAAGCAAGCCGCAGGTCGTTTACAGCTGGATATCACCGCGCGTCTGTCGATGAGCCTCAACAACACGCCCCTGCAAGGTGCGCACATTAATGTGGTGAGCGGCAACTTCATCATCGCGCAGCCGCTGGGCGTCGATGATGGTGTTGATTACTGCCACAGTGGCCGTATTCGTCGTATTGATGAAGAAGCGATTCATCGTCAGCTGGACAACGACGCGATTGTGCTGCTCGGTCCGGTGGCGGTTTCTGTTACCGGCGAGAGTTTCAACCTGACGTCTGAAGAAGTGGCGACGCAGCTGGCGATCAAGTTGAAAGCCGAGAAGATGATTGGTTTCTGCTCCGAACAGGGTGTGACCAATCGCGAAGGCGCGATTATTTCTGAACTGTTCCCGAACGAAGCCCAGGCGCGCATCGATGAGATGGAAAGCGATGGCGATTTTCTTTCAGGCACCGTGCGTTTCTTACGTGGCGCGGTAAAAGCCTGCCGCAGCGGCGTGCGTCGCAGCCATCTGATCAGCTATCAGGAAGATGGGGCGTTGCTGCAAGAGCTGTTCTCGCGCGACGGTATCGGTACCCAGATTGTGATGGAGTCAGCCGAGCAGATTCGTCGCGCCAACATCAACGATATTGGCGGCATTCTTGAGTTGATTCGCCCGCTGGAGCAGCAAGGGATTCTGGTGCGTCGTTCTCGCGAGCAGCTGGAGATGGAGATTGATAAGTTCACCATTATTCAGCGCGATAACCTGACCATCGCCTGTGCCGCGCTCTATCCGTTCCCGGATGAGCAGATTGGTGAGATGGCTTGTGTGGCGGTGCATCCGGATTATCGCAGCTCGTCGCGGGGTGAGCTGTTGCTGGATCGCGTGGCATTGCAGGCGCGTCAGATGGGGCTGAAGAAGCTGTTTGTGTTAACCACGCGCAGCATTCACTGGTTCCAGGAGCGTGGCTTTACGCCGGTGGATATTGAGTCGCTGCCTGAGAGCAAGAAGCAGATGTATAATTATCAGCGCCGTTCAAAAGTGTTGATGGCGGATTTGGGTTAAGTGCGGTTGGTGTGGTTGGTCGCCATAAATGGCGACCCTACGAAAAGCCATTCACCCGTAGGGTCGGCATTCATGCCGACCTGGCCAATTACCGCACCATTCCTTCCATATGCCGGCATTCACGCCCACCGGTTTTACTCCCCGCTCAACCGCTCCAGCAATCCGCTGCGGCGCTGGGTACGCAACTGCACAGCGCGACGGAACACGCTGTCATCGCTATACAACGTCAGCTGCTTACGTGCGCGGGTAATCGCGGTATAAATCAGTTCGCGCGTTAACACCGGCAGAAACTGTGCCGGCATCACCAACGCCGTGTGATCAAACTCCGAACCCTGCGATTTATGCACCGTCATCGCCCACGCGGTATCGTGCGTCGGCAATCGGCTCGGCTGCACCGCTTTAATGCTGCCGTCCGGCAACGGGAAGAACACTTTCAGCAGACCTTCCTCGTCAAACAGCGTAATGCCGATATCGCCGTTAAACAGGCCCAGCGCACTGTCGTTGCGCGTCACCATTACCGGACGTCCCTGATACCAGCGACTGCCGCCGGTTGGACGGCGAATCAGCTGCAGCTGCATCAGCTTCTGCTCAATACGCTGGTTCAATCCCTGCACGCCAAACGGCCCTTCACGCAGCGCGCACAGCAGCTGATAACGGCCAAATGCTGCGATAATCTCAGCAGGATCCGCGCGTTGGCTAATGAGTTTCAGGAAAGGCTGATAACCGGCGGCAATCTCCGTCAGCATCGCCTGATACGCATCAGCATCCTGCAAAGGTTGACGGCTGATATCGCTGAACCCGGCCTGGAATGCCGCTTCAACCGCCTTTGCATCACCGGCGTTAACCGCTGCGGCCAGCTGGCCAATGCCGGAGTTGGCGTCAAAGCGGTAGCTTTTACGCAGCAGGCAAATCGCATCGCGCACGGCGGGCGCGCTGCTGTCATCAATGCTGACGACCTCGCTGCCGGTGAGCGCGCTCAGTTGCGCAGCACGCATCGGGCTGTATCCGGCTTCGGCACAGCGACAGATATCACCGAGCACCGCGCCCGCTTCCACCGATGCCAGCTGATCGCGATCGCCGAGGAACACCACGCGCGCCTGCGCTGGCAATGCGGCAATCAGATTCGCCATCATGCCGAGATCGACCATAGAGGCTTCATCCACCACCAGCACATCCAGATGCAGCGGATTCCCGGCGTGATAGCGCAGGCGCTGCGTTTCCGGCTGCGCGCCCAACAAGCGGTGCAGCGTGGTGGCATCGGCAGGAAAGCGCTGCCGCTCTGCCTCGCTCACCGGCAGCTTTTGCAGCGCCTTGCCCAGCGATTCGGTGAGACGCGCCGCCGCTTTGCCGGTCGGCGCAGCCAACTGAATACGTAACGCGCCTTCGCTAAGACGGATCAGTGCCGCCAGCAGTTTTGCCACCGTGGTGGTTTTTCCGGTTCCGGGACCGCCCGAGATCACCGCAGTTTTCTGCGTCAGCGCCACCGCAGCGGCAATCTTCTGCCAGTTATCCGGCTCGTTGCCAAACAGCTGATCCAGCACTTGTCGCACCTGTTCAGGAGCAAAAGCTTGTGATGTTGATTGAGTCTGGAAGAAATGCGCCACTTGCCCTTCGTTGTGCCAAAGGCGATGCAGATAGAGACGATCTTCGCTCAGCACGATGGGCGCCGCTTGCTCGCTGCTACTCAGCGCCGACCAGCCGCTTAAAATTGCAGGCCAATCCTGCGGTTCGCCTGCCGCTTGCCAGATGGACTGCGCCAGCTCCGCATGACGCCCTTTAAACAGGTTGTCGCGGCTTAGCTGTGATAACGGCAGACAAACATGCCCATCTCCCGCTTCCGCGCTCAGGCAGGCTGCCAGCAGCAAACGCGCCGGTTGCTCGTCATCGGCCAGCAGTTGGGCGAACTGGACATCCAGCGAACGCAGCAAACGCAGCTCAGCCGCCTGCGCTAATAGCGTGGTCATACCGCTCATGCTGTCGCTCCCGGCCCGCGAAACAGGCTATCCAGTTGTGAAACAAAATCGAAAGTCGGACGGGTATGGAACACGCCGTTGTCTGGCGAACTGCCATCCATGCCACGCAGGAACAGATAAAACACGCCGCCGAAATGCTGCTCATAATCGTAATCCGGCACGCGATGTTGTAAATAGCGGTGCAGCGCCAGCGTGTAGAGTTGGTACTGCAAATCGTAGCGGTGGTCGATCATCGCCTGCGCCATTGCCTGCGGCGTGTACGCTTCATGGCTGTCGCCGAGCCAGTTGGATTTGTAATCCAGCAGGTAATATTTGCCCTGCCAGCGGAACACCAGATCGATAAAGCCTTTCAGCATACCCTGCACCTGCCGGAAATCGAGCGGCGGAGCCTGCGCCGATAACGCATCCTGCGCAATTAACGCGCTCAGTTCACGCGCGGTCAGCACGTTGTCAATCGGCAGATAGAACGCCATCTCCACCAAACGATCGCTGCTCTGCACCTGCGCCAGATGAATGCCCTGCGCGTTAAGTGGCGTGCTCAATACGCGAGAAATCCACGCGCTGAGCATCGGCTGCCAGTGCAGCGGATAGCCGTTTTGCTGCAGATGTTGCGCCAGCATCTCTTCAGAAGGCGGCTGCGGGAAATCCAGCGATTCAAACAGCTCATGTAAAAACGTTCCCGGCGCAGCACCGCGTGGGAAGTGATGTGGCGTTAGCGCCGCTTCGCCTTCCTCTTCACGCTCCTCTTCGCCTGCCGCTTCGACATCAAAATTCGGCATCACCTCAAGCAGACGATGAGCACTGTGCTGCTGCAAACCGGAGTAACTGGTGACGCGCCACGGATCGGCCAGCACGCGCGTTACGGATCGCGCGCCCAATTCGCTATCGGCGATAGCCTCAACCTGCCAGCGCTCGGCTTGCATATCTTCTGCCAGCACCACATCGGTGCCCGCCGCGTCCATGTCATGCAGCAACGCACCGAGCTGTTCGGCCGTCGCCGCTTCGCCGCGTTGCAACAGAAAACCAAGCGCGCTTTTATGCAAATCGCTCTCGCCCTCTTTCTTGCGCGTGCCACGAAACAGCGGTGCCACACCGACGCTGCAGTGATAGATCGAACGGGTTAACGCCACGTAGAGCAGACGTAAATCCTCCGCCAGACGCTCCTGTTCGGCCAGCGCCAGGCTCTCCTCGTCGGCTTGCAGATCCAGCACCGCGTCAAAGTTCTCACGATCGTGATAGAGCGCGGTATCCGCCTCGCGGAAACCGGCGGCAAACGGCAGCCACACCAACGGATATTGCAGCCCTTTGGATTTGTGGATGGTGACGATCTGCACCAGATGGCGATCACTCTCGAGACGCAGCTGCTGGCTGGCGGATTGGCTGTCCGGACGCGCGATCTGCTGTGCCAGATGGCGTACCAGCGCATGCGGGCTATCCAGTTGTGCAGCCGCTTCCTGCAGCAGTTCGCCCAGATGCAGTAAATCCGTCAGACGACGCTCACCGTTCTCCGAGGCCAGCAGATTTTCCGCCAGCTGGCGCTCCAGCATCATCTCGCGCAGCATCGGCAAGACGCCACGTTGCTGCCACACCAGTTGCCAGCGGGCAAAGGTATCCACCAGTTCATCCCAGCCGCGCGCATCCTGATCCAACGCGTCCAGCTGCGAGGCATCAAAGGCAAACAGCGAGGTTGCCAGCGCGGTGCGCAGCATACGCTCCTGCTCCGGCGCGAGTACTGCCTGCAACAGCCATAACAGCTCACGCGCTTCCGGCGTGGTGTAGACGCTGTCGCGATTCGACAGGTAAACCGACGGAATTCCCAGCAGATTCAGCGCTTCGCGAATCAGGTTGGCTTCGTTACGGCTGCGAACCAACACGGTGATGTCAGAGGCTTGTACCGGCCGCAAATTGGGCGCTTTACCCAGCATCGCGCGCTGCTGCTGCCCGGTCTGCAGCCAGCGACTAATATCTGCGGCACACTGCTGCGCCATACGTTGTTGATAATCGCCAACGCTGCAGCCTTCTCCCGGCTGCAGCCAGAAGCGTAACGCCGCTTGCTCAACCTGATCGATGCTAAGAGACAACGGCTGGTTCGGTGGCGCGAACTGCACCGGCAGAAACGGGATCTCGGCGAACAGGAAGGGCGCGTCGAGGCGTGCAAACAGCTGGTTGACGCTGTTAACCATCGCTGGCGACGAGCGCCAGTTGGTGTCCAGCGTGTAGTGCGCACTGACTTCACTGCGCGCGCGGATATAGGTAAAAATATCCGCGCCACGAAATGCGTAAATCGCCTGTTTGGGATCGCCAATCAGCAGCAGCGCATGCGCTGGCTGATTGATATAAAGCGTGCGGAAGATGCGGTATTGCAGCGGATCGGTGTCCTGAAACTCATCAATCAGCGCCACCGGGAAACGCTGGCGAATCGCCTGAGCCAGCTGCTCACCACTTGGCTGTTGCAGTGCTTCATCGAGGCGGCTCAGCAAATCATCAAAACCCAACAGTGCCTGCTGACGTTTCTCTTTGCGCACCGCAGCGCGCACCTCTACCAGCGCGCGCGCAATCACCAGATCGCGCAGCGACAGCGGTTGGGCAAGGAAAGTGTCGATGGCGTCAAACACTGTGTGATGCGGCGGATTGCCCTTTTTGGTCTTCTCTTCAAGCATGCGCTGACCGAAGCGCGCCAGTTCGGCAGGCACCTGATAATCACGCGTTTCGCTTTGCGCCCAGAAGCTGACTTTGTTGACCCAAACCGGCAAATTTTTGCTGCTGTAGCTGCGCTTATCTACATCAGATTGCCCCACCAGCGTCAGCACCTCTTCACCCACCGCCAGCCACTGCGCTTTCATCGCGGCGATACGCGCCAGGTTTTCGCTGTGGCGCGAAGCCAGAGTTTCACTGTCGGCAGGCGGCAGACGCAGGCTGGGCGATTCGCCCTGCAACCACGGACGCAAGGTTGAAAGCAACTGCTCAGGGCCGCTCCATTCGCTGACAATTACGCGCGCGACATCCAGCGTCAGCGGATAGCAGTGACGACGCCAGAAATCGGCGGTCGCCTGGCGCAGCAGCAGTTGTTCATCCTCAATCAGCTGTTGTTCAAACAGCATGCCGGACTCAAAGGCGTTGAGATTCAGCATGCGCTGGCAGAAGCCGTGAATGGTAAAGATGGCGGCTTCATCCATCTGGCGTTCAGCGGCCAGCAGCAGCGAAGCCGCATCAGCGGGTTGCGGAATTTCCTGCAGCAGCTGCATCAGCATCGGGTTGCTGCTAACGCCGCGCAGGCAGGCGAGCCGCAGCTCGTGAATATTGGCGCGAATACGCCCGCGCAGTTCAGCGGTAGCAGCCTCGGTAAAGGTCACCACCAGAATCTCTTCGACCGACAGCGGACGCGAGTAAGCATGTTGTCCGCCCAATCCCAACAGCAGCCGCAGATAGAGCAGCCCGATGGTAAAAGTTTTACCGGTTCCGGCTGAGGCCTCAATCAGACGCTCACCGCGCAGCGGCAGCGTAAGAGGATTGAGCGATTCAGGTAGCAGACTCATTGCGCATCACTCTTCACGGGCAACGATTGCTGCAGCTTCTGGACCTCATCCCATGTAGTCCAGTCCGGCAGCTGTGCGTAGTCATCTTTGGTCGCGCCATC
>NZ_DAMBSA010000093.1:0-12875 GCF_032054795.1 Pantoea sp. CTOTU49201 | reverse complement strand
CGATTAAATAATCTTCAGCCCGCCTTCTGGCGGGCTTTTCTTCGTTGGTCCAGGCTTAGTGGCATTGATTTTCATGCCATCAAGCCGCATGTTAGTAAAATGCGTCGCGCGAAAGTTCGCGCCACTACTTCATCATGAAAGGACTGCGCTTATGACCAATCCGTTACTCACGCCTTTTTCGCTGCCTCCGTTTTCTGCCATCAAACCTGAACATGTGGTTCCTGCGGTTACCGAAGCGCTAAATGACTGCCGCGCAGCGGTGGAACGCGTTGTGGCACAAGGCGCGCCTTATACCTGGGAAAATCTGGTGCAGCCGCTGGCTGAAGTCGACGATCGCTTAGGTCGCCTGTTCTCGCCGGTCAGCCATCTGAACTCGGTGAAAAACAGCCCAGAACTGCGTGAAGCTTACGAGCAAACGCTGCCGCTGCTGTCTGAATACAGCACCTGGGTTGGCCAGAATGAAGGTTTGTATCAGGCGTATCGCAACCTGAAAGAGGGCGATAGCTACGCGGCGCTGGATACCGCGCAGAAGAAAGCGGTGGATAACAGCCTGCGTGATTTTGAGCTGTCCGGGATTGGCCTCGATAAAGAGAAGCAGAAGCGCTACGGCGAAATCGCGGCGCGTCTTTCTGAACTGGGTTCGACCTACAGCAACAACGTGCTCGACGCCACCATGGGCTGGAGCAAGCTGGTGACCGATGAAGCAGAGCTGGCCGGTATGCCGGAAAGTGCGCTGGCCGCCGCCAAAGCACAGGCCGAAGCCAAAGAGCAGCAAGGTTGGCTGCTGACGCTGGATATCCCAAGCTATCTGCCGGTCATGACTTACTGCGACAACGCCGCACTGCGTGAAGAGCTGTATCGCGCGTATTCAACGCGTGCTTCCGAACAGGGCCCAAATGCTGGCAAATGGGACAACGGTCCGGTGATGGCGGAAGAGTTGGCGCTACGCCATGAACTGGCACAGCTGCTGGGCTTTGACTCTTACGCTGACAAATCGCTGGCGACCAAAATGGCGGAAAATCCGGCGCAGGTGATCGACTTCCTGACCGATCTGGCGAAACGCGCTCGTCCACAAGGTGAGAAAGAGCTGGCTCAGCTGCGTGCCTTCGCGAAAAAAGAGCACGGCGTCGACGAGATGAATCCGTGGGATCTGACGTACTACGGCGAGAAACAGAAACAGCATCTCTACACCATCAGCGATGAGCAGCTGCGTCCGTACTTCCCGGAAGCGCGCGCGGTGAGCGGCTTGTTCGAGGTGGTTAAACGCATTTACGGCATCACCGCTGAAGAGCGCAAAGACGTCGATGTTTACCATCCTGATGTGCGCTTCTTCGACCTGTTCGACGAAAGCGGCGAACTGCGCGGCAGCTTCTATCTCGATCTCTATGCGCGCGAACACAAGCGTGGCGGCGCGTGGATGGACGATTGCGTCGGCCAGATGCGTAAAGCCGACGGCAGCCTGCAGAAGCCGGTGGCCTATCTTACCTGTAACTTTAATCGTCCGCTGCAGGGCAAACCGGCGTTGTTCACGCACGATGAAGTGATCACGCTGTTCCATGAATTCGGTCACGGTCTGCACCATATGCTGACGCGCATCGAAACGCCGGGCGTATCCGGTATCAGCGGTGTGCCGTGGGATGCCGTCGAGCTGCCAAGCCAGTTTATGGAGAACTGGTGCTGGGAGCCGGAAGCGCTGGCGTTTATCTCCGGCCACTACGAAACCGGTGAACCGCTGCCGAAGGAACTGCTGGATAAAATGCTGGCGGCGAAAAATTATCAGGCGGCGCTATTTATTCTGCGTCAGCTGGAGTTCGGCCTGTTCGATTTCCGTCTGCATACCGAGTTCGATCCCGCGCAAGGTGCGCGCATCCTCGAAACCCTGCGTGAAGTGAAGAAGCAGGTTGCCGTGGTGCCAAGCCCGGAATGGGGCCGTTTCCCGCACGCTTTCAGCCACGTGTTTGCTGGCGGTTATGCGGCGGGTTATTACAGCTATCTGTGGGCCGACGTGCTGGCTGCCGATGCCTATTCGCGCTTCGAAGAAGAGGGCATTTTCAACCGTCAGACTGGTCAGTCGTTCCTCGATAACATCCTGACGCGTGGCGGTTCCGAAGAGCCAATGGAGCTGTTCAAACGCTTCCGTGGCCGTGAGCCGCAGCTCGATGCGATGCTGGAACACTACGGAATTCAGGGATAAGCCGGCTTGTGAAAATTGGTTTAATCGATGAAACAGGCGCCGGAGACGGCGCCTTATTACATTTAGCCGAGCGCTGGGGTTTGCAGCAGGACGATCAGGCAACGATGGCGCTGGTGTTAACCGCCGAGCACCTTGAGCTGCGTAAGCTGGATGAGCCGAAACTCGGCGGCATTTTCGTGGATTTCGTTTCGGGCGCGATGGCGCATCGGCGCAAGTTTGGTGGCGGTCGTGGCGAAGCGGTGGCGAAAGCGGTCGGCATCAAAAGCGGTTATCTGCCAGACGTGGTTGATGCGACGGCCGGTTTGGGGCGCGATGCGTTTGTGCTGGCGGCGCTGGGCTGTCGCGTGCGTATGCTGGAGCGTCATCCGGTGGTCGCGGCCTTGCTGGACGATGGTTTGCGTCGCGGCTATCAGGATGCGGAGATTGGCGGTTGGCTGCGCGATCGACTTACGCTGCTGCACGCCGTCAGCCAGCAAGCGCTAAGCGATATCACGCCCGCGCCGGATGTGGTTTATCTCGATCCGATGTATCCACATCGCCAGAAAAGCGCGATGGTGAAGAAAGAGATGCGCGTGTTTCAGTCGCTGGTCGGTGCGGACGACGATGCGGATGCGTTGCTGGAACCGGCGCGTCGGCTGGCGAAAAAGCGCATTGTGGTGAAGCGTCCGGATTATGCGCCGCCGTTAGCGGGCGTGGTGACGCAGGATGCGGTGGTGACCAAAAGCCATCGTTTTGATATTTATCCGCCGCAGGGGTAATAACGCAAACAATGCGCAATACATTGCGCCGCTACAAAAATCAGGCCGGTAACCCGGCCTGATTTTTATTCTTCGTCCTCGTCGCGCAGCGGAACAATTAACATGTCGATATGCACGGTGTTAATCAACTGGCGCGCCGATGACATCAGCTTGCTCCAGAAGTCCTGATGGTGACCACACACCACCAAATCCACATCATATTTCTTAATCGCATCTACCAGCACCTGGCCAAGATCACCGCTGCCGCTCAGGGTTTCACTGATCGGATAACCGGCATTGATCGACAGCTCTTTCAGCGCGGTGTGCGTCTCTTCAGAAATACGCTTCTGCATGTCGCCCAGATTGACGTCAATCAGCCCGGTATACAGGTCTGAATAGTTCACATCAACGTGGATCAGCGAGATTTTTGCATCATAAGGACGGGCCAGCGAAACGGCTTTATCAACCAGCAACTGGCTTTCCGGGGAAAGGTCTACTGCAATCAGGATGTGTTTATAAGCCATGATAAAACTCCTTTCTCAAGATTCGGGGCAATCTTCCTGCTTTCACGGTAGGCGATTCCTTTGCGCGAGACGGCGATGAAGCGCCACCAACCAATTTTTCAGCCTTGCAGGCGGTTTTTGTTATGTCCTGAGTATAGCCAGAGTTGTTAACAAATGCTGCAAGCGAAAGTTCGCATGTGAGGAAGATCAAGCGTTATCGGCTTTTTCACTCGCCCTGAACGAAAATCATCGCTGGAAAAAAATTGAACAGATCTCCTACACTGAAAATAAGTGCCACTGCCGTATGAGTCGCGCACTCAGGTTCGCATAACAACAATGCAATCGACATCATTCAGTGGCTGGTTTATTTCCCATGCGGCGTCTACAGCTATTCCCCGCTGCGTTCGACGTCGTTGCGGCTCCAGCCGGGAGGGGAACATGATCAGCACTATCGCGCTTTTTTGGGCTCTGTGTGTGGTTTGTCTGGTGAATATGGCGCGCTATTTCTCTTCTTTGCGCTCACTTTTGGCCGTTTTGCGCGGTTGCGATCCGCTGTTATATCAATATGTGGATGGCGCGGGTTTCTTCACGTCGCACGGGCAGCCGAGTAAGCAGGTGCGGCTGGTGCGTTATATCTGGGAGAAGCGCTATCACGATCATCATGACGACGAGTTCATTCGCCGCTGTGAGCGTGTGCGCGGGCAGTTTGTGCTGACCAGCGGGCTCTGTTTTTTGGTGGTGGTGAGCTTGATTGCGATGGCAATCTGGCAATGAAAAACGGCAATAAAAAAGGGCGACATCGCTGTCGCCCTCGAATATTTCTGCGCTTTGCTTAGATCAGTTTCAGTGCAATCCAGTAGAGCGCACCCGACAGCAAAATACACACCGGCAAGGTGAACACCCACGCCATAGCGATATTTTTGATGGTGCGACTCTGCAATCCACCGCCATCAACCAGCATGGTACCGGCCACCGACGATGACAGAATGTGCGTGGTTGAAACTGGCATACCGGTGTAACTGGCCACGCCAATCGATACCGCAGCAGTTACCTGCGCCGACATACCTTGCGCGTAAGTCATGCCTTTCTTACCGATTTTCTCACCAATGGTGGTGGCAACACGACGCCAGCCAATCATGGTACCGATGCCCAGCGCCAGCGCTACAGCAACAATAATCCAGATCGGAGCGTACTCAACGGTGCCCAGCAAATCGCTTTTCAGCTTGTTGAGGAAGCGCTTATCTTCCGCGCTGGTTTCCGGCAGCTTGGCCACTTTATCCACGGTATCGGAAACGCACAGCAGCAGACGACGCATCTGGCTGCGTTGATCAACCGTCAGCTGATCGTAGCTCTGCAGGTTGTTAAGCAGCAGCTGCGCACGATCGATGGCCTGCAGCGCACGGCTGCTGTCGCAATGGAACTCCTGCGGACCGCCAAGCGATTCATCCGGCGTTGGCACCACAGGCGGCGCCAGCTGCATCATGTGCGTCAGCGACTCGTTGTGCTGCTGATAATACTGCTCCAGATGATTGACGGCATCGCGGGTGCGGGTGATGTCATAACCTGACGCATTCAGGTTCACCACAAATCCCGCCGGCGCGACGCCGATCAGCACCAGCATAATCAGGCCAATACCTTTCTGACCATCGTTAGCGCCGTGTGAGTAGCTCACGCCAATCGCGGAAACGATCAGGGCAATGCGCGTCCAGAACGGTGGCTTTTTCTTGCCATCAATCTTTTCACGGTCAGCAGGCGTCATGTGGATGCGTGAACGTTTGGTGGTTCCGCTCCAGTAGCGACGCAGGATAAAGATCAGACCGCCTGCAATCACCAGACCTACAATCGGTGAAAGAATCAGGGACATGAAGATATTGATGACTTTCGGCAGGTTGAGCGCGTCAACCACCGAGGTGCCGGTCATCAGGGCGTTGGTGAGACCAATACCGATGATAGCGCCAATCAATGTGTGAGAACTGGAGGCGGGCAAACCCAAATACCAGGTGCCGAGGTTCCAGATAATCGCGGCCAGCAGCATGGAGAAGACCATGGCGAGACCGTGGGCCGAACCGACATTCAACAGTAAATCGGTCGGAAGCATGTGAACGATGGCGTACGCCACGCTCAATCCACCAAGCAAAACACCTAAGAAGTTGAAAACACCCGCCATGACAACCGCCAGTTGCGCCCGCATCGCACGGGTATAAATGACAGTCGCGACCGCGTTAGCAGTGTCGTGAAAACCGTTGATTGCTTCGTAAAACAATACAAACAGCAGAGCAAGAATCAGTAACAGGCTGGTACTGAGGTCGAGACCAGCAAACAGATGTAGCATAAACGTTACGCCATTTTGGGAGGACATGAACGCGGCGCATTATCTGCGACAACGTGCGCGATATGAAAGAAAAATATAGCTCTTTATTGTCTTAAAATTGTAATGCAGCGTATAGATTTAGCTGAAAACGGCTAAAAATTAGTGAGTTACATTATGACACATTTACGGCATTTTTTTGAAGCTGGCGCTAAAAGCCGCAAATCCCTACAATCAGCGCCTTTCGGGCAAGGCGGATAAAAGCAGTGGAAAAGTTTGACGTTATCATTATTGGTGCAGGCGCAGCCGGCATGTTCTGCGCGGCGCAGGCGGGACAATTGGGTCGTCGCGTATTGCTGCTGGATAACGGCAAAAAAGCCGGTCGCAAAATTTTGATGTCGGGTGGCGGTCGCTGCAACTTCACCAATATGCACACCGAACCCGCTGCGTACCTCTCGCATAACCCGCATTTCTGCAAATCGGCGCTGGCGCGTTACAACCAGTGGGATTTCATCGATCTGGTCAATCGTCACGGCATTGCGTATCACGAGAAAACGCTGGGGCAATTATTCTGCGATGACTCCGCGCAACAGATTGTCGATCTGCTGTTGAAAGAGTGTGATGCCGGTCAGGTGACGTTGCGCCTGCGCAGTGAAGTGCTGAGCGTCGAGCGCGACGACAGCGGCTATACCTTACAGCTGAACGGTACTTCGGTGCAGGCCGAAAAACTGGTGATCGCCAGCGGCGGGCTCTCGATGCCCGGCCTCGGCGCCACGCCGTTTGGCTACAAAGTGGCGGAACAGTTTGGCCTGAAAGTGTTCCCGACACGCGCGGCATTGGTGCCGTTCACCCTGCATAAACCACTGCTGGAACAGCTCAACACGCTGTCAGGCGTGGCGCTGCCAACCACCATCACCGCGCAGGATGGCACCTTATTTAAAGAGGCGATGCTATTTACCCATCGCGGCTTATCGGGCCCTGCGGTGCTGCAAATCTCCAGTTACTGGCAGCCAGGCGAATTCGTCACCATTGATTTATCACCCGCCACCTCGCTGGATGATTTCATTCATGTGCAGCGCGAAGCGCATCCCAACCTTAGCCTGAAAAACAGCCTGGCGAAGATTCTGCCAAAACGGTTGGTTGAGGTGCTGCAGGAGCTGAAGCAGATTCCTGACGTCACGCTGAAGCAGCTGAACAGCAAGCAGCAGGGCGAACTGGTGAACACGCTGCATCAGTGGCGCGTGCAGCCGAACGGCACTGAAGGTTATCGCACCGCCGAAGTGACGCTGGGCGGCGTTGACACCACCCAGCTGTCATCAAAAACCATGGAAGCGCGCGATGTGCCGGGCTTGTTCTTTATCGGCGAAGTGGTGGACGTTACCGGCTGGCTGGGCGGTTACAACTTCCAGTGGGCATGGAGCTCGGCCTGGGCGTGCGCGCAGGCGCTTTAGAAGGCAATCTGTACACCCAGTTGTGTCTGCCAGTTGCTGGCACCTTCCTGACTAAGGCGATGTTGCCACTTAAGCTGGCTATTAAGCTGAACATTCTCAGTCAGCTGCCAGCCAACGTCGCCGCTAAACTCCAGGTGTTCGCCACCACGCCCTGTGCGCAAATTATCTTTATCCACCGCAACATTGCCCGCATGGCCGCTGTACTGCACATAGCGTGTTTCAAGGCCAAATTTCAGGCTATCTGTCGGGCTGAAGTCATATTTCATCCCGCCAGAGAACTGCAGCTGTTTTTGCTGCGAATAACCAATATGTAGATTGTCGTTGTCATGAATATCCTTGATGCGTGCCCATTGCATGGTGGTGCCCAACCTCGGCGTGAAAGCATGTGAACCTTCTTGCCAGCGCCAGCCAACATCTACACCTATATTGGCGCTGCGGGCTTTTACCTGTGCCACTTTATCTTTTTCATCACTGCTTATGTTGCCGCGATAATGACCGAACCCAATCGGCAGAGCCAGTTGCAGGCCATGCTGCGGCTGCCAGCTCAACATCGCATTGATACCTTGAGTATCAACCTGCCCGTGGCTGTTGCCGCTGGACTGTGAGGGCTCCAGAGTGAAGTGACCTTTACTTATCGCCACACTCAGCGTCAGCTGTCGTTGCTCATCTTCCGTCAGCAATCCACGTAAACCTACCAGCCAGCCGTAATAGCGGTTTTCACTTTGGTTGTGATTGGTTTCGCTGTGATAGCGCTCATCAACGCTAAAACCCGAAATGAACAGGTTAGGGCGACCATCCCGGCCTGCAAGTTGTGCATCATAGATAAAGCGTGCTTGCAGATTTTCATCCATACCAAAGAGTGCGGCAGGCAAAGCGGCATAAGCTGGGTTTTGTGGCTTAGGTCTTGGCACGAAGGGTGGCGGCGGGGGAGGTGGATTGCCATCGAGCACGGGGTCGATCAGATCCGGATCGGGTGGAAGCGGAGCAATCACTGAGCTCTGCAGACGGTAAAACCAAAATAAGTGGGGTCTGTTACCGGCAAGCTTTCCCTGAAAATGCGGGCGATTGGCCGCCGGATTGAAATCATCATACCAGCTGTTTCGTGCGAAAAATTTCCCCACCATTTTTAAGCTGTCAGCGGCTGCATGTTTAGCGTTATGCAACAGCGAATCGGAATGGAGATGCTCGGATAAAGGCGCTAAAACCGGTTCGGTTGATGAGTGAGAAAGGGGGTTTACAGGAAGCGGTGGAATGTCTGAAGAAAAGGGTTTTATCTCTTTAGCATATAACGGCTCGAAGCTACAAAGTGCACCGATAGCCAGCGTCAGCTGAGTCAGGTTCATCGTATCTGGTCGATTTATTGCGAAAGGGTTTGCAACTTATAGTGACCTGTTAGTCGAGCTATTTAAGACCTGTCTTGTTTTGACGGGCAAAATGAATTGCTCGGAAGCTGATCACAGTTAACTGGTTACGTTATGGATGCGACCGGCAAAATATGTGCGGCCAGCCGAATGCTGTTACTATCGCGCGTTTCCTTTTTCCAGCGGATAAACCATTCATGTTAAAACTTAAATTCATTGTGCCGTTGCTGATCATCATCAGTGCTGTGGTTTGGTGGCTGATGCCGCATTACAGCGACGAGGACAAAGGTTATTACATCGCCATGTTCTGTACGCTGACTCACGATGGACGCGGCAATGCTCCGCAGGATATGCAGCAGATTATTGAAGGCAGTAACTCCGACTACGCGTTGCAGAAGGTGCATTTCCAACAGGGCCTGGCAGAGCATCTGCAAACGGTTTGGCAGGATTTGTCGCCGCAACAGCAGCAGCATGCGCGGCAGGAAAGTCTCTCCTGCCGCCGTTTGATGTCTGAGAAATTGCTTCCTGGCCAGCCGGTTCAGTGATTATTGCACTGGCAGCGCAAGTACCTGATCGGTGGTTTTAATTTCTGCGAACACATCTGCCACACCCGCCAGCGCGGCTTGCTGCAACACTTTGTGATCGACCACTTTGTTATCCCAGGTGGCTAAATCACGCGTGGCGGTGGCATCTTCCGGAATGATCACCGAATAACCCAGCGGCACGGCATCACGCGCGGTGGATGACACGCACATGTGGGTCATCAGACCGGTGACAATCAGCTGTTTGATACCCAGCGCATCCAGCTGTTTCTGTAAATCAGTGCCCACAAATGAACTTGGTGTGCCTTTGCTGATCACGCGGTCACCTTTAGCCGGCTGCAAATCCTTGTGGAACTCGGCGAAACGGCTGCCTTTGGCAAACAGCGGGCCATTCGCCTCCCCCAAATGCTGCACAAAGAACACTGGCATATTGTGTTTATGCGCGAAAGCCACCAGACGTTTGCTGTTGTTCAGCGCCTGCATGCCATCAGGAATCGGCATCTTGCCGCCAGGGAAATATTCATTCTGGATATCGATGACAATCACCGCGGTCTGCTTCGCGTTTAGTGAAGTGGTGGCGGTGGCGCCGCTCATGGTGCGGATGGTTGATGCTTTTTCTGACTTAGTCTCGGCGGCGAACGCATTGCCGGAAATCGCCATGGCCAGCGCTAAGGTTCCTGAAGCGAAAATGTTTTTCATGAGTAATAATCCTTTGATGGTTTAGCGGAGAGAAGAGGCCAGCGCGGCCTCCGATGTGGTGCAGTATGGCGATTTCGCCGTGAGTGAAGGAGTACAACGGATGACAAATAACGTTCAATTTGCGCCAAAAAAGCCAGGCACGGCAGCGCCCATCAAAGTGGGTATCGTGGTGTTCGATGACATCATTCCCTTCCACCTTTCGGTGCCCTGCGCGGTGTTTGAAAAAGCCGCTCAGGACGACGGCGCGTTGTGCTACCAGTTGCTGATCTGCGCCACGCATCCCGGACCGTTAAAAACCAACAGTGGCTTTTCCATTCTGGCCGAACACGGCTTAGATCAACTGGCCGATGTCGATATGGTGGTGGTGCCAAGCTGGAGCGATCCTAATGTGCTGCCACCGGAAGAATTGCTGCACGCCTTGCAGCAGGCGGCGCAGCGCGGTGCGCAGGTGGTGGGTTTGTGCCTTGGTGCATTCGTATTAGGTGCCGCCGGCTTATTATGCCAGCGCCGCGCCACCACGCACTGGCGCTGGATGGCGGATTTTGAGCGGCTTTATCCGGATGTGGCGATTGACCGCGACGTGTTGTACATCGACGAAGGGCAAATCGTCACCTCGGCGGGTACGGCAGCGAGCATTGATTGTTGTCTGCATCTGGTGCGCGAACAGTGCGGTGTCGATGTAGCGAATAGCGTGGCGCGTATGCTGGTGGTGCCGCCGCATCGGCAGGGCGGGCAGGCGCAATATATTGAACAGCCGGTTTATCATTCGGCGGGCAACGATCGTTTTATGTCGGCGCTAAGCTGGGCGACAGAAAACCTGCAGCAGGCGCTCACGCTGGAGCAACTGGCGGAAAAAGCGCTGATGAGCCGCCGCAGTTTTACCCGACGCTTCAACCAAACCACCGGTGGCTGTTTTAGTGAGTGGTTAGTGAATCAGCGCCTGGCTCTGGCGCAGCGTTTTCTCGAGAAAACCGATCAACCAGTAGAACTGATTGCCGAGAAAGCGGGCTTCTCATCGCCGCTGATGCTGCGCCGTCATTTTAAGAAGCAACTCAACACCTCCCCGCTGCAATATCGCAAAACCTTTCGCGGCAGATCCTGACGCTAATTTTTCGAGATGCCCCGCATCCGCATGAACGTTACTTGTTGTACTAATTGATATTTTTCGCAATGCCGCGCAAAATACCAACAGTCACATGGTGCAATAATCGCTCGCTGAGCAAGATGTTGGCTTACGCCTCACCTCAACTCAGGAGCTTCACGGATGACACTCGCGATGATGAATACACACAAAGCTTTTAAAGCACTGCAGCTGGCCGGCGTCAGCGATCAGCAAGCCGAAGCCATGGTCGAGATCTTTACCGAAATGCAGCAGGACAATGCGTTGTCTCGTGCCGATTTAATGAAGGCCGGAGAAGGCATTACAGGGAGTATCAAAGAACTGGATGTTCGACTTAATGGCACGATCAAAGAGCTTGATCTACGGCTTACTGGTGCGATTAAAGAGCTAGATGATCGGCTCAGTGGCGATATTAGAGAGCTGGATGTTCGACTTACTGGTGCGATTAAAGAGCTAGATGTTCGACTTACTGGTGCGATTAAAGAGCTAGATGTTCGACTTACAGATGCAATAAAAGAGCTGGATGATCGGTTAAGTTGTGCTATTCGGGAACTGGATGGCGCTATCAAAGATCTCGATTTTCGGTTAAGTGGCGTGCTTAAGGATATTGACGAACTAAAAGCTGACGTCAAACAACTCAAAGCGGATGTTGCAACGCTTAAAACCGATATGCGCTGGATAAAGCGTTTGTTAATGGTGATGGCCACCACGATGGTCATTGCAGCGATCAAATACATTTTCTCTTAGATTTCCTGATGCTGCGCTGCGAGTACAGCCGACTGTACTTGCAGCGCGGCGCGATTCACATTCCCGCACACGCGCTGCCGCCAAACGCACTGTGCGCCACGTAATTTGAAGCGGCGCACACTTCTCAGAGGTTAAAACCACAACACTGCGCTCCAGATCATCAGACTGGAGTTCAGCATGTTGGAAATTACGCCTGTCCCCGCGCTGACGCGCGCCATTGCGATTCTCGATTTTATTGCCCAGCACGGACCGTGCAGCGCTGCCGAGATCATTGAAACGCTGGCGCTGCCCAAAAGCAGCGCCTATCTGCTGTTCGCTGAACTGAAAAAACAGCGTCTGATTACTATTGATCGCAACAACAATTACTGCCTGTGGACGCGGCTGGTGGAGTTTGCCGGTCACGCCTTGCAGCACATGGATATCCGCGATATCGCGCGTCCACGTCTGACACGTTTAATGCAGCAGACCAATCTGCTGTGCCATCTCGGCATCCTTGATGGCGGACACGCCTGTTACATCCTCAAACTCGAATCTGCCGCCACCATCAGCGTGCGCTCGCACGAAGGGAAAAGTCTGTCGCTCTATCGCTCGGGCATTGGCAAGTGTTTGCTGGCGTGGCAACGGCCTGAAGAGCAGGAACGCATCATCAGCGACATGCGCTTTGTGGCGGTGACGCCAACCTCGGTGCGCAATGCCGACGCGCTGCGCACCGAGCTGGCACGCATTCGCCGTCAGGGCTGGAGCTTTGATAACGGTGAAGATTATCCCGATGTGCGCTGCGTTGCCGCGCCAATTTTGAATGCCCGCCAGCAGTTAGTTGCCGCCATTTCGCTGGTGGGTACCCGACTCGAGATTGACGACGACAAACGCGATTACCTTGCTGGTCAGGTGATTGCCTGCGCCCGCGATATTTCCCGTCTGCTGGGCTGGCGTAGCCCGGCGGAAAAACACGCCTCGTAACCAGGAGAAGAGCATGTCCCTACCTAAAATTAAAACTGTCCGCGCCTACTTTGCCGGTGGCGCTACCGCTGATAAAGCAGCTGCTGGCGGCGATTATCACGATCAAGGTGCCAATCACTGGATTGACGACCACGTCGCCACGCCAATGAGCAAATACAAGCAGTATGAGCAGTCACGTCAATCCTTTGGCATCAACGTATTAGGCACGCTGATCGTGGAAGTTGAAGCCGATAACGGTCAAACCGGTTTCGCC
>NZ_DAMBSA010000092.1:0-12997 GCF_032054795.1 Pantoea sp. CTOTU49201 | reverse complement strand
TTTTCTTTCTGTCGCTTACTCGCGCCACAGAATGTGGCAGAGCTTGTGATCTTTCTCGCGGCACAGCAGGACGCGTGCGAACACATCAGTGATCGGCTCGCCATCAGCTTCACCCAATCCAATCACCACTTCTGCGAAGAAGTCTGGGTTGAGATCGAAGTCAACATGTTCCTGCCAGTCTTCCGCAGGATCGAACAGTTCCGCGCCACCGCGCTCTTCAAACTGCAGATTGAACAGAATAATGTCAGCGGGATCGAGATTGTCGCCAGCCAGCTCAAGAAAAATATCGTAAGCCTGTTCCAGCGTTTCATCTTCAGTAAGGCGATTATTTAAATCCATGGTCATTCCTGCTTGCCCTGAGGCGGTAATATTTTCGCTCGTTTTACAGTAAAGGACTAAAGAAGTAAAACAGTCGTTCAACGATGCGTTGCCACCAGGCACGTTTCGCCCAGCGAGCGCCATCCAGTAAGCGTGAGCGGGCGATGTAATCGTCCTGCACGGTAGCGAGATCACTGCCAAAGCCATCATCATCAACCACCAATGTGATCTCAAAATTAAGCCACAGGCTGCGCATATCCAGATTAACGGTACCGACTAAACTCAGCTGCCCGTCCACCAGCACACTTTTGGTATGCAACAGGCCATCTTCAAACTGGTAAATCTTTACGCCCGCTTCCAGCAACTCGGTAAAGAAGGCGCGGCTTGCCCAGCCCACCAGCAGCGAATCATTGTGGCGCGGCACAATGATGCTCACTTCCACACCGCGTAACGCTGCGGTGCAGATGGCGTGCAGCAGGTCATCGCTCGGCACAAAGTAGGGCGTGGTCATGATCAGCTGCTCGCGCGCGGAGTAAACCGCCGTGAGCAACGCCTGATGGATCATATCTTCCGGGAAACCGGGGCCAGAAGCGATTACCTGAATGGTATGACCGCTCTCCTGTTCGAAGGGCATCACGTTGGCATCTGGCGCGGGCGGCAGAATGCGTTTACCGGTTTCAATCTCCCAGTCGCAGGCATACACAATGCCCATAGTCGTTGCGACCGGACCTTCCATGCGCGCCATCAGATCAATCCACTGACCCACGCCCGCGTCCTGCTTAAAGAAGCGCGGATCGACCAGGTTCATGCTGCCGGTATACGCGATGTAGTTATCGATCAGCACCACTTTGCGATGCTGACGCAGGTCCATGCGGCGCAGGAACACACGCAGCAGGCTTACCTGCAACGCTTCAACCACATCGATGCCGGCGTTGCGCATCATATTGACCCACGGACTGCGGAAGAAGGTCACGCTACCCGCTGAATCCAGCATCAGGCGGCAATGCACACCGCGCCGCGACGCGGCCATCAACGATTCCGCCACTTCATCGGCTAGCCCGCCGGGATGCCAGATATAGAACACCATCTCGATGTTGTGACGCGCCAGCTGGATATCGCGAATCAGTGCGTGCATCACGTCGTCGGAGCTGGTCAGCAACTGCAGCTGATTTCCTTTCACGCCCGCAATGCCCTGACGATGGCGACACAAATCAAACAGGGAACGGGCCACGTCGCTGTGTTCGGTGGCAAAGATATGCCGGCACTGTTTAAGGTCGTTGAGCCATTTGGCGGTGGAGGGCCACATGGTGCGCGCGCGCTCGGCACGCCGTTTACCTAAATGCAGCTCACCAAAGGAGAGATAGGCGATTATACCCACCAGCGGCAGAATGTAGATGATCAGCAGCCAGGCCATTGCGGAGGTGACTGCGCGGCGTTTCATCAGAATACGTAGCGTGACACCCGCAATCAGCAGCCAGTAACCAAACAGCAGCAACCAACTGACGAGGGTATAAAATGTGGTCATTAAGTGGACATCCTGTTCGCGCTTTGTTGTGCAAAGTTTACGTGCTGATCACAGGTAGTGAAACCTTTAATCGTGAATGACGTTTCGATGAAGCTTTCGATTTGGTATTTCCCAACAGATCTTTATAATGCCTGCCGAGTTTAGCCTGTCTGAGAGGATGTGATGAGACGCAGCAAAAATGAAGTGGCGCGCTGGAGAATGTTACGTCAGGTACACCGTCGTCGTTCTCGCTGGCTGGAAGGGCAGTCGCGTCGTTATAAACGCATCCACACCATTCGTCATCAGGTGGCGCAGCAGCATCGCCGCTCCATCCTGTTTATCTCGCAAATGGTCTGATGGGCTTACGCGGCCACTATGCGCCGCGTAGCACCCGAATGACATTGACCATCTCTACTGCCGCTGCCAGCACAATTAACATCACAATGTGCTGCCGAGCGTTGCGCCAGCCTTGCTGACGCCATAGCCAAAGTGCTCTGCCGATGAGCGCGAATGCTATTACCAGCAGTAAAACTGACTGCCACATAGATTAGAAAACGCGTTTGAACGGTTTGACCGCGACTTTCTCATACACGCCTGCGGCAATGTAGGGATCATCCTTGGCCCATGATTCCGCGACTTCCAGTGAAGAGAATTCGGCGATGATCACGGAACCGCTGAAACCGGCCGGGCCTGGATCGTTGCTGTCAACCGCTGGCAGCGGACCCGCAGCAATCAGTCGACCTTCATCTTGCAGCAGCTGTAAACGAGCAAGATGCGCGGGACGTACCGAGTTGCGTTTTTCCAGTGAATCAGCGGTATCTTCCGCATAAATGACGTAAAGCACGATGGGATACTCCCGTTAGACTTGCCGAAATTGCGTGACACGTTAAGTGATCGTTAATCAGAGTGCAAACGAAAGATAAATACGCTGTCATTCAGCGCAATCAGGGTTAAAAAAGGCCTTTCTGCAGCCACATTTACATCGCTTATTGAAACTGATTGCTATTTGCATTTAAAATCTGCGCTTCACTCAATGAACATGAATGATATGACCACGTTGACTACGCCTTTACCTACACGTACCCCTATTGCTGTAATTTTATCCGTGGTACTTCACGGTTCGTTGATCGCTGGCATTCTCTATGCATCGTTTCATCAGGTCATTGAAGTTCCAAAAGCGTCGCAGCCAATCAGCGTTTCGCTGGTGGCGCCTGAAGTACAACCCGAACCTGCACCAGCCCAGGTCACGCCACCACCACCTGAACCTGAGCCAGAACCTGAAGTAGCGCCAGAGCCGCCGAAGGTTGAGCCGGTGCCGATTCCTAAACCGGAACCTAAGCCGAAGCCAAAACCTAAACCGAAGCCAAAGGTGGAAAAGAAGGTTGAGCCGAAACCGCGTCAGGAAGTGAAGCCGCAGGAAAATCCGGTGAAGCAAGACGCGCCAACCACGCAAGCGCGTCCAACGACCGCGCCGAAAGCCAATCCAACCGCAACGCCAAGTATCTCTGATGGTCCGAAAGCGATGAACGTCAGCAAGCCTGCCTATCCGGCACGTGCGTTCGCGCTGCGCGTTGAGGGGCGTGTACGCGTGCAGTTTGATGTTGATAGTGACGGTCGTGTTGATAACGTTCAAATTTTGTCGGCTGAACCGCGCAACATGTTCGAACGCGAAGTGAAGCAGGCGATGAAGAAATGGCGTTATCAGCCGGGTCGTCCGGGCAAGAATTTGACCATGAACATCGTGTTCCGCATCAACGGCGGCGCCAATATCGAATAAGCAGTGATGTTTGAAAGGTAAAAAGAAAGCGGTCAGATGACCGCTTTTTTCGTGTTACAGATCGCTTAAATTGCTTCTGCCAGGCGGTAATGGGCGAGATTGCCCGGTATTGTCGACCGCGACGTAGACAAATACCGCTTCGGTTGCGCAGTAAGTCTGTCCAATCGGTTCGGACGACACTTTCTTGATCCACACTTCGACGTTAATGGTCATGGAACTGTTGCCGGTGCGGATGCAGCGTGCGTAGCAGCTCACCACATCGCCAACCGCTACGGGTTTAAGGAACGTCATTCCATCCACGCGCACGGTAACAACACGTCCTTCAGCAATCTCTTTTGCCTTGATTGCGCCGCCCATATCCATCTGCGACATCAACCAACCACCAAAGATATCACCGTTGGCATTGGTATCCGCTGGCATTGCCAGGGTACGCAACACCATCTCGCCTTGCGGCGACTTATGTTTTTCGTCCATTGCTCAGTTCTTCTGCAGGTGAAGAGAAGCCCGACGTTGTCGGGCGGAGTGGCATTATTTTTGTTCTTGTTGCGGCATCTGTCGCCAGATATACACGCCGCTTAACAGGGTAAAGAGTAGGGTCAGGCCGGTCAGACCGAACACCTTAAAGTTAACCCAAAATTCCTGCGATAACCAAAACGCAACATAAATATTCGCTAAGCCGCAGGCGAGAAAGAATATTGCCCAGGCAATGTTGAGATTGCGCCACACGCCTGACGGCAGTTGCAACTCTTTACCCAGCATGGTTTGGATCAGCGGTTGCTTCATAAACCACTGGCTGTAGAGCAGCGCGACGGCAAACAGCGAATAAATTACCGTAACTTTCCATTTGATGAATTCATCGTTATGGAACACCAGCGTCAGCGTGCCGAATACCGCAACCAGCACAAAGGTAAAAATGGTCATCTTTTCCAGCTTGCGGTAAAGCACCCAACTGACGACCAGCGCCAGACCGGTGGCAACAATCAGTGCACCGGAGGCGACAAAGATGTCGTACAGCTTGTAGAAGATGAAGAAAACCACCAGGGGAAGAAAATCGAGTAACTGCTTCATAGCGTTTCCAATTAGGGCAGGAGCGTTCAGTTATGGCGCCCGGGTGAGCGCCATAACGATTAACGTAACAGCATATACAGCCGGTACAGATAGATGACCAGTACAGCGGAGACCAGATTACCCAGCGCGTTCAACACCACGGAGGCGATGTTGGCGGGCAGCACGGTCAGCGATGAAAAGAAGAACATCAGCACAATTTTGGCCAGCAGCCACAGCACAATGGCCGGTGCGATAACCTTAATATTCTTCCATGCGAGACGCATGCTGGCGCGCATCGCACCGATCACGCCGAGCTTCTCATTGGCGAGAATCACTGGCGCCAGTGAAAACAGGATGGCCAGAATCACGCCCGGCACCATCAGCACCATAAAGCCCAGCTGTACCAGCAAGGTGATCAGGAAGGTTTGCAGCAGCACCTTTGGCAGGATCGGCGCAGACGCACCAATAGCACGCAGTGCGCTCACGCGTTGTCCGCCCGACACCATTGGGATCAGGAATAGCATGCCACCCAGCAGCAGCGTATTACCAATCAATGCAGCAAACGTGCCCGCAGCGGAAGCGCGCAGCAAAATACGCTGCTGATCCGGAGACATATTTTGTACCAGCTCAAACAGCGAGGATGCGCTGTCATCTGACTGGCTCAACAATGAGAGCTGGTCTTCACCTGGCGTTAACGCGTGGCCGACGATCACAGTAATGAACGAGGTCAGCAGCGCCAGCAATAAAATAGTAACCAACTGATGGCGCAAAAAATTTCCTGTGTCACGGTATAACGAGCTTGCCGTGATAGACATGTAAACTCCTTGAAAGAACCGGATTAATTAACCCGGCGATTGTACATGTTCTACTGGCGTGCTGGCACCCGCATTGGGATAACTTTCTGTCATAACAGGTAAAGAAGGGTGAAAAAGCGCAGGAAGACCATAGCGAGCACGGGCGCGATCGCAGGCTTCGTTCAGTTCACCGTTCTCGCCGGACATCGAAAACTCCCGGCAGGGCGAAGGACGTTGCTGATAAATGCCGCAGGAGACGCAGCCGCCGACCTCTCCCTGTAACGCAACACAATGCGGTTGGTGTTGGTTGGTGCCGCGCATATTGCGCATAAACAGGCCTAACGGCTCAGTTAATTCAACGGGAACGGCACCGGCGCCATCATCGGCTTCAGCCCAGTAAAAAGAGACACGAAAGTTCGCGCAGCATGCGCCACACGTCATACAAGGGTTTAGTGAATCGCTCATCTGATCGCCCGCCACTCCCAAGGCATCGAACCAAAATCACACAGGGGAAAGGTAAATTAATCACGGCGAGAAATTTTCGCAAGCGGACTTTTATTACGCGGTGTAAGGCCAAAATTGATCTGAATCAATCCATTGTTTTTTAAGTGATTAATTTAGATTGATGCAGGTGATCTTTTACCAAAAAAGGGGTAAATGTTGTGCCGCATTCAACATCGAGACCCATCTTTTTTGGCAAAGGAGTGATTATGAAACTGGCAAAATGCGCACTGCTGATGGCGCTGGCAATTCCGCAACTGGCTCTGGCTCATGAAGCCGGTGATTTCTTTATGCGCGCTGGTAGCGCCACCGTCCGTCCGACCGAAGGCTCTGACAATGTGCTGGGTATGGGCGGCTTTAACGTCAGCAACGATACGCAGCTGGGTTTAACCTTTACCTATATGGCGACGGATAACATCGGCGTTGAGCTGCTGGCCGCCACACCGTTCCGTCATAAGGTTGGACTGGGCGCCACCGGAAATCTGGCTACCGTGCGCCAGCTGCCGCCAACCTTAATGGCGCAGTACTATTTCTTTGATAGCAAAAGCAAAGTTCGTCCCTACGTTGGCGTGGGTATCAACTACACCACCTTCTATGATGCTAAATTCAATCAGACTGGACAGGATGCCGGCTTAAGCGACCTGAGCGTGAAAGACTCGTGGGGCATGGCGGGACAAGTTGGTCTGGATTATCAAATCAACCGCGACTGGATGCTGAACGCATCGCTGTGGTACATGGATATTGATACCGAAGTGAAATTCAAAGCCGGTGGTGAGCAGCAAAACATTAACACGCGTATCGATCCGTGGGTGTTCTTCTTTGGTGCGGGATATCGTTTCTAATCGGCAAGCACAAAAGAAGCGGGCGACCAGAAAGTCGCCCGTTGTGTTATTTGATCTGCATATTGTTAACCACAGATTTCACGCCTGCCACGCTACGCGTTACGGCCACTGCGCGATTTGCCATCTGCGGTGAGCTGACAAAACCGCTCAGCTGAACTTTACCCTTGAAGGTTTCAACATTGATTTCGGTCGATTTCAGCGACTCGTCATTCAATAGCTGAGCCTTAACTTTGGTGGTTACCACGGTATCGTCGATGTAACCGCCAGTGCCTTCTTTGGTTGCTGTGGGTGCACACGCGCTAAGCGCCAGCGCCATCACCGCAGCCATCATAAATCCTGCAACGACTTTGAAAAAATTCATTGGTTATCTCCCTGTCTTAGATGATGTTTCGCCGCAATGGGGCGGCGCAGTTAATTGTGGTCTGGCGATGCGAAATCGGCAAATCGGCTGGTGCAAAAAAGTGAGAAATAGGGATTTTTTGCCACTTATTGATCCAATCCCAGTTTTAGCTGGGTATGAAATCTGAGAGTGGCCGAGAAAATGAGCAGGGGGAGGTTTATGACGATAAAAAGGCCTTATCCGCGCCGGAATAAGGCCCTGAAGGATTTTAGCGAGTGGCCGCTTTCAGGCTGCTCACAAAGGCTTTCAGCTCGCTGAGCAGCGTTGCCGGATCATTCTGGTTACGCTCAATGATTTTCACAATCGCCGAACCGGAAATGGCGCCCGCCGCACCCGCAGCGATCGCTTCTTTCACCTGGCCAGGCTCAGAGATACCAAAGCCCTGCAGCGGTGGCGCAGCGTTAAACTCACGCAGTTTTTCGATCAGGTGATGCAGCGGCAGGCTGGCACGATTTTCTGAACCGGTGACGCCTGCGCGTGACAGCAGATAGGTATATCCGCGACCGTGCGCAGCAATCTCGCGCAGCAGTTCATCGTCGGCATTTGGCGGACAGATAAAGATCGGTGCCACATTGTGGCGCATGGCAGCCTGACGGAACGGCGCAGACTCTTCCAGCGGCACATCAGCAACCAGCACGGAATCGACGCCCACCGCTTCACACTGCGCATAAAAGTTATCGATACCTTTGCTGAACACCAGATTAGCGTACATCAGCAAGCCAATCGGCAGGTCGGGATATTTCTGGCGCACGGCGGCCAGAATTTCAAAGCACTGCGCCACGGTGGTGCCGGAAGCAAAGGCACGCAGCGTCGCGCCCTGAATGGTTGGGCCATCGGCCAGCGGATCCGAGAACGGAATACCGAGCTCTAACGCGTCCGCACCGCCTTCCACCAAAGTATCGATAATTTTCAGCGACAGTTCAGGTGACGGATCGCCGAGGGTAACGAAGGGGACAAACGCGCCTTCTTTCTGCGCCGACAGACGTTGAAACAGCTGATTATAACGTTCCATCAAATCTCTCCCTTGGCTTTCAAAATATCGTGAACGGTGAAGATGTCTTTATCGCCGCGCCCGGAAAGGTTAACCACCAGCAACTGCTCTTTTTCCGGATTCTCGCGGATCATTTTCAGCGCATGTGCCAGCGCGTGTGAGGATTCGAGTGCAGGAATAATCCCTTCAGCACGACATAACTCTTTAAAGGCGTTGAGCGCTTCATCATCGGTGATCGACACATATTCCGCGCGGCCGATACTGTTTAGATGCGCATGCTGAGGTCCCACCGATGGGAAGTCTAGTCCCGCAGAGATGGAGTAGGATTCTTCAATCTGACCCTCTTCGGTCTGCATCATCGGCGCTTTCATACCGAAGTAGATCCCGACGCGACCGTGCTTGAGTGGCGCTCCGTGTTCACCGGTTTCGATACCGTGACCCGCAGGTTCAACGCCGATCAGGCCAACGCTTTCTTCTTCGATGAAATCAGCGAACATGCCGATAGCGTTCGAACCACCGCCCACGCAGGCTAACACCGCATCGGGCAGACGACCTTCGCGCTCCAGAATCTGGGCTTTGGTCTCTTCGCCAATCATGCGCTGGAATTCACGTACGATAGTCGGGAACGGGTGCGGGCCTGCGGCGGTGCCGAGCATGTAGTGCGCGGTCTCGTAGCTGCCAGACCAGTCGCGCAGCGCCTCGTTACAGGCATCTTTCAGCGTGGCTGAGCCGCTATGCACTGGAATCACTTCCGCGCCCATTAAACGCATACGGAATACGTTTGGTGACTGACGTTCAACATCTTTCGCGCCCATATAGATGCGGCACTTCATACCCAGCAGGGCACAGGCTAACGCTGATGCGACACCATGCTGACCGGCGCCGGTTTCAGCGATGATCTCGTTTTTACCCATACGCTTGGCCAACAGCGCCTGACCCAGCACCTGATTGGTTTTGTGCGCGCCACCGTGCAGCAAATCTTCACGCTTCAAATAGAGGCGGGTTTTGGTGCCTTTGGTCAGGTTGCTGCACAGCGTCAAAGCCGTTGGGCGTCCAGCGTAGTTTTTCAGCAGGTCAGTAAACTCGGCCTGAAACTCGGGATCGCGCTGCGCTTCAACAAACGCATTTTCCAGCTGGCGCAAAGCTGGCATCAGGATTTGCGGCACATATTGGCCGCCAAACTCGCCAAAATAGGGATTTAATAACGTGGTCATTTTTTCATTTTCCTTATTCGGCCCGCGCGATGGCGGGCAAGCGAAATTAATAGGCGCGCAGCGTGCGGAATACCGCCGCGACTTTGCTGGCATCTTTAATGCCTGGCGCAGATTCTACGCCGGAGTTGAAATCGAGGCCGGCACAGCCTAATTGCGCGGCTTCAACGCAGTTGTCAGCGCTTAAGCCACCGGCCAGCAATACGTTGCTGAGATCCTGGCCTTGCAGCAGTGACCAATCGAAACGCTGGCCGGTGCCGCCCTGGCCGTTATCGAACACGTAGCGATCGACATGCGGCCAGTCGCGCGCAGGTAAGTGAGCTTTGATGCTCAGCGCTTTCCAGATTTTAGTGTCTGCTGGCAGCGCCTGAAGCAGTTGTGCGACAAACGCCTGATCTTCATCGCCGTGCAATTGTACTGCGGCCAGTTTTAACGTCTCCGCAAGCGTGACAATGTCACTTAAAGCGTTGTTGCGGAACACGCCAACATACTTCAGCGAGGCGGCAGCCTGAACCAACTGCGCCTGCTCGCTGCTGATTTTACGCGGCGAGCCTTCGGCAAAGATCAAGCCACCGTAAATGGCGCCAGCTTCCTGCGCGGCGCGTGCATCTTCAGCGCGTGTCAGGCCGCAGACTTTGTTATCACCGAGCAACACGCGACGAACGCCAGCGGTGAGATCCGCTTCTTCCATCAGCGCGGAGCCAATCAGGAAGCCGTTAGCGAAGTGGCTTAATTCACGTACCTGCGCGTAATTGTGGATGCCGGATTCGCTAATGACGGTGACGCCATGTCCAAGACGCGGCGCTAACTGACGCGTGCGGTTCAGGTCGATGGACAGGTCGCGCAGGTCGCGGTTATTAATGCCGACGACTTTGGCTTCCAACGCGATGGCACGTTCCATCTCTTCTTCATTACTCACTTCGGTCAGCACGCCCATTTTCAGGCTGTGCGCCACGGCGGCGAGCTGACGATATTGCTCATCATCCAGCACCGACAACATCAGCAGGATGGCATCGGCCTGATAATGGCGCGCCAGATAGATCTGGTATGGATCGATGATGAAATCTTTGCACAGCACCGGTTGCGTGATGGCGGCGCTGACAATCGGCAGGAACGCAAAATCGCCCTGGAAGTATTTTTCATCGGTTAATACCGATACCGCAGAAGCGTGGTGACGGTAAACGCCAGCAATAGTCGCGGGATCGAAATCCTCGCGAATCAGCCCTTTGGAAGGCGAGGCTTTTTTGCATTCCAGGATGAATACGGTACGTGAGCCACGCAGTGCATCGTAAAAATGACGTTCCGCAGGCTGCAAATCGTTCTGGAAGGTGGCCAGCGGCTGCTGTGCTTTGCGCGCTTCAACCCAGACGGCTTTATCTTGTACGATTTTCTCTAAAACAGTGCCCTTAATACTCATCTCATCCTCTCGCTGCCAGAGCGACAACGCGCTCGTAGGCCTGTCCGCTGCGAATGGCAGCGATGGCGCGCTGTGCGTTGTCGCGCAAATCTTCATTTCCGAACACTTTCAGTAACATTGCGACGTTCACTGCAACCGCCTGCTCATGGGCAGGCTGGCCTTTACCCTGGAGTAAACGGGTCAGAATGTCACGGTTTTCTTCCGGCGTGCCGCCTGCCAACGCGTCTTTATCATGGAAGCCAAAACCGAAGTCTTCTGGCGTCAGCTGATAGCCGGTGATTTCGCCATCACGCAGCTCAGCGACCTGTGTTGGGCTGTGCAGCGCCACTTCATCCATGCCGCCACCGTGTACCACCGCGGCACGTTGATAGCCAAGCACTTTCAGCGTTTGAGCGATCGGCAGCACCAACTCCGGGCTGTAGACGCCAATCACCGCCAGCGGTGGACGCGCCGGATTGATCAGCGGACCCAGCACGTTAAAAATGGTGCGGGTTTTCAACTGCTGGCGTACCGGCATCGCGTGACGAAAACCGCTGTGATACTGCGGAGCAAACAGGAAGCAGACATTGAGATCGTCCAGCGCCTGACGTGCCTGTTCAGCAGGCATATCCAGGTTGATGCCAAATGCCGCCAGCAGATCGGAAGAGCCAGATTTGCTGGAGACGCTGCGGTTACCGTGCTTCGCCACTTTCAGGCCGCAGGTCGCCGCGACAAAGGCGCTGGCGGTAGAAATGTTGATGCTGTTGCTGCCGTCACCGCCGGTACCCACGATATCGGCAAAGGTGTAATCCGGACGAGGGAACGGTTTCGCATCGGCCAGCAACGCGGAAGCGGCACCCGCGATCTCTTCCGGACGCTCGCCACGGACTTTCATGGCGATCAGCGCGGCGGCTAACTGCGTCGGCTCCAGCTGACCGGTGATAATGGCGCTAAATAGCTGGTGGCTTTCGCCCTGGCTCAGCGTCTCGGACTGATAAAGTTTTTCCAGAATAGTTTGCATCATAATCTCCCTATTACTTCGCCAGCGCCCAGGCCAACGTCTGTTCTAACAAGCGCGCGCCCTGAGTGGTGAGAATGGATTCGGGGTGGAACTGGAAGCCACACACACGGTCGGCATCGTGGCGCACGGCCATCACCATGCCGTTGTAGCTGGCGTTAACGGTCAATTCGGCTGGCGTATTGCTGCCGACCAGCGAGTGATAACGTGCCACCGGCAGCGGATTGCTCAGGCCAGCGAACATACCTTCACCATCGTGGGTAATAGAAGAGGCTTTGCCGTGCAGGATCTCGCCAGCCTGGCCGACATGTCCGCCGTATGCTTCAACAATCGCCTGATGACCGAGGCAAATGCCGATAATCGGCAAACGACCGCGCAGCGCTTGCAGCAAATCTGGCATACAACCGGCATCTCTCGGTGCGCCCGGACCCGGCGACAGCATCAGAATCGGATTCTCCATCTGCTGCAGGCGTTCAATCAGTACTTCAGCGGGCACGTTGTTGCGGTATATAACCACGTTGTGGCCGAAGGTACGCAGCTGGTCAACGAGGTTGTAAGTAAAGGAGTCGATGTTATCGAGCAGCAGGATATCGGCCATCAGAAAATCTCCTTGCAGTGATGGGCTGTTGCGATGGCACGCAATACCGCGCGCGCTTTGTTGCGGCTTTCGTCCGCTTCTGCCTGTGGCTGTGAATCCAGCACCACACCGGCACCGGCTTGCACGGTGGCGACACCGTCTTCGACCCACGCGGAACGGATAACGATGCAGGTATCCAGATCGCCGTTAGCGGTGAAATAACCCACTGCGCCGCCGTAGCTGCCGCGACGCGTGCCTTCTTTCGCGGCTATCAGCTGCATCGCACGCACTTTCGGTGCGCCACTCAGCGTGCCCATGTTCATGCAGGCGCGGTACGCGTGCAGCACGTCGAGGTCTGTGCGCAGCGTGCCGACCACGCGTGACACCAGATGCATCACGAACGAGTAGCGGTCCACTTTGGTCAGGTCAGCCACATAACGGCTGCCTGGCACGCAGATGCGCGCCAAATCGTTACGCGCCAAATCCACCAGCATCAGGTGCTCGGCCATCTCTTTATGGTCGGTGCGCATTTCCAGTTCGATGCGGCTGTCGAGATCGCGATCCAGCGAGCCATCAGCATGGCGGCCGCGTGGACGTGTACCGGCAATCGGGTAGATCTCA